>CAZUEL010000006.1:37640-40193 GCA_964619325.1 Candidatus Woesearchaeota archaeon
AACTACGATTTTTGCCAAGGCGGTTGCCTGTACCCTTGGTTTTGTGCATGAGCGCGCAGAAACTTCAACGGCGTATGTACCAATAACAACATCCGACGGCGGCGTTAATTTCAGGCCGGTTGATGCTGTGCTCTTCGCTCCTAGAAATAACTGATCGTTATCAAACCTTGCTGTCCCCCAGCTTGGTGTCACAAGGCAAATCGTGTCCGCGACGGGCTGGTTGTTTGTAACTGAAACAGAGAAGCGGGCCTGCTCACTGTACGCGATGTTGCCTACCTCTGTGACAGCAGACATGGACAGCTCACTGCCAGCGAGGGCAGGCAGGGGCAGTAACAACAGGACAAAAACAGACAAAATTAACTTCTTATCGTACGCCATCACACACTCCACTCCTTTCCAATAGGTAAATACGGGATTAATAAACTTTACTCTTAGAGTATTTAGTAAGTAGACATATATAAATTTATATACCACGCATATATTTTTATATACGCGAGCGAAGCTCCACTTCGCTGCGCACAGCTGAACTGCGGTTCAGCTTGTGTATGCTAAACCTGCAACTTATTTTTAAACCCCTAGAAAATTTCTAGGGCATGCCACAACCTGAGATCGTGCAATACGATGCAACATACAGAATATCTAGCGGTGTTTCCAAGGCGGGAGCAGCATCGGATTGCATAGAACAAACCGAGTTAGTTTCTGCGACAGATCCAATGAATGCTATGCGCGCAGTGATGGAACGGGCGCAACAGCTTGCTGTTTATTACTTATCCCATCGCGACGCTGACAAAGTAACCGTTACTCTACTATCCTTACTTGGACCGGACGAGGAGGAAGTCCCATTTAATGCGTATGAGGTTGTTGCCACTAGACCTTCGCTCGCGCATATCCTAGCCACTCCAGCAAGTCCGCAACCAGCTACGAGCAGCTAGATTAGCAATATATATGATTATATATACATCAACATTTTTAACATAATTATTATTTTGGGTTTCATGGGGCTGTAGTATAGAGCGAACTGAAGTTCGCTAATACGCGAACTTCGTTCTCGTATAGTTTGGTAGAATTCACCCATGGGGTGGGTGAGGCCGCAGTTCAAATCTGCGCAGCCCCATATCAAACATCTAAGAAAGTTCATACTCTTCTTTCAGCTGCGCCCACAGTGCATCCACTTTGACCAGCAGCTCTGGCTCGGTACCGTTATTATATATTGTATAGTCCGAAAGCCCCTTTGTTATTTTGAACATGAACACTTTGTCATCATTTGCGTCCTGCCGCAAAAACTCTTCATGGGCTGCTGGATCGCCCTCGCGGGCCCGCCCGATTGTGCGCACCGCCCGCAGTCCAGGGTCTGCTGCAACCAGGATGGACTTTACCTTCTCTCCGTAGGCCAGCTTCGGCAGTTTCACGTCATGCGGAAACCTACCACCATCCCAGACAACCACCTCAGACTTTTGCGAATTAAATTCTGAAATAATTTTATTTATCCACACCACAGGGTAGTTCGCGCCGAGGTAGCTGCCCAGTCCCTGGAGGGCATCGCGCTCCTCGCTCTCATCGATCTCAAGCAGTTTTAGCGCATTCGAGACACGGCTGTGCGAGCTAACAAAATATGCACCCTTCTGCGCCAAAAGCTGTGCCACCGAACTTTTTCCCGCGCCGGGCTCGCTCATCAAAACAATAAACAGCTTGATGTGCGGCGCAAGCTTGAGCATGTGCATGCGTTGCCTGCCCCCGGTTTCATACAACCTGTCAATTATGACGTGCGTGTCTGTGTGGCCGGCAATGTGAAAGCTTGAGCTGTAATACGCATTGTACAAATCAATAAGATGCCACCGCCCGCCAGCCATGCAAGTGCAAGTGCAAAAGAGTATAAAAATAATTTTACACCCCAGCACACATATCGCCGAACCGAGTTCGGCGGGATGTCTGGCAGAACAAATTTGTTCTGCCATACAAATGCTTTTTTAAATAACACTGCACTTGGAATTATGTGGCGGGGTAGTTCAGGGGCTGTTAGTGGTATTGGCAGCCGAACAACCTGGTAGAACACTGCTCTCATAGCAGACTTGCCGCGAGGCAAGAAAGAGAGTCAGGCAGATGTCGCCGGTTCAAATCCAAGACCCAAGGGGCGCTGCCCCTTAGTTCTTGGGCACTGCCCACCAAAGAAAATTCCGTGGGAATTTTCTTGGCCAAGAAAATCTTTTGATTTTCTCTGGAACCCCGGGTCGCATTGGCTTCGCCAATGCAACTAAGGTCTGGCCTTGCAACGAAAATCCGGCCCTCGCCACTTAAATATTACATTGGAGGTGCAGAATAGCAAAGCGTGAAGAAAACATTAGGCGGCGCAGCCAGGACGAGATAGATTTTGAAGAAGTAAAGGACGCTGTTGCAGAAAAGGCCGGCGAGGTACTCGATGTTACAAAAGAATTTTTTTCTGCCCTCGGCGAGTTAGTAAAAGAAAAATCTGAAGGCCTAGCAAAGATCGGCTCAAAAAAACTAAAAATCGCATCCGAAACAGCAGCTGTACTAGCAAAAAAGGCTGTAGAAAAA
>CAZUEL010000007.1:0-8645 GCA_964619325.1 Candidatus Woesearchaeota archaeon
TGCACTATCGCGAACTAAATAGTAGAACGTGAACTTGTCCTTCTGCTCTTTCTTCACCAGGCCGAGGGAACAAAGGCGCTGCACGATGCGGTAGGTGGTTGCGAGTGAAACCCCTGTTTCCCGTGCAAGATCCCGCAAGTAGAAAACATCTTTCTTCAGCAAAAGCCGTTTGAGCAACTCGACTGTCTTCTTGTCAAACAAACTGCTGAGAAGAATCGCTCGGCCCTCCATGCCAGCAAAACCAGCCCCAAGTATTTAAGCGTTTCTATTCTGAAATACATTTTCAAATAAAAAACACAGTTCCTGAAACCCAATTCCAAAACTGAAACATATTTTCAAACCTTAGTGCAATAAGTTTAAAAACCGACTTCCAGTGGAAATAGTGGGGTAACGTTCAAAATATGGTGCAACTAAATTCGCTCGCAGATCAAACAACGCTTAAAGATAGTTTTATGCGAATGATTGAACAGGTCAATTTGGCAAGGCCTATTGCATATGTTATCAAATCTGATGGTAGTGTGTCATACAGGGGATTGGCTAGATTTTTGGGTCATGGCCAGTATAGCAAGGGTAGTGCGTTCAAGCGATTGCTTTCAGGCCAGCCGATAATGTCACACTCCGTTTTTAGTTTATCCGCGCGGTTGAATAATGCGGGCTTTCCCAACATACCGATATTGCTGAGCCTGGCAGGCAAGCCGTTGCTCGGTGATCTCCTGACCCGCTGCGAGATGCCAGTGCAGGAAGATATACTTGCGCCCAAAGCGTTTGATTATTTTACTAGTGAATATTTGCGCGATGTAGTACGGGCCCGCCGACTGACGCCAGGAGCATACATCTCGCAAGCCCGCGCTGGGAGCTTGGTTGGTACGCCTAATACAGTTTGTGTTATAGAAAATGCAGGTGGTAGTCCTTCTACGGATAGGCTTGAGAATTTATTTAGGTTGTTAGGTGTGGAATGGGATTATTTTGTCAGTCCAGCAGTCCTAAGGCCGCATATATAGAATTATATATGTTTAGAACCCTTTTGCCCAGCTATTGCCACGGACTCGCTCGCTGCGCGTGACTTGAATGCAGCCCGGATTTCATCTATTGCCAGCCATGAGGCAATGGTGGGAAATACAAAACCTGCGCCAATCGCAAGTGCATAATCACCAAAAGTAGTGTGCAGGCCAAGCGCAACTTTGTGGCCTAATTCTTTCGCGCTCGGAATGCCGATGAATATCTCATCGAGCGCCCCGCCAACTGCAAGAGCTAAAGCATAGGCTTTGTGGACTGCTGGTGCGTATTGTTCTGTCGAGGCTGGAGACATATAAGAAAACGGAGTAACTGTTTTAAAAACCTTGCGCAAACGCCCAAACCGCTCCACTCACAACGACCGGAATGCTAAAATTATCGTTAATGAACGGAATTGTTTCAACGAACGCCCCGACCACACCAGCAATCAGGCCAGCCCGCACCCAGCCAAGCGGGATAAAATTCGGGAAAATGTAGAGAAATACAAAGCAAGCCAGGAAAGTAAATGCGAGGAACCCGAACGAGCCGGCAAATGACTTTCTCTTATCCCACGGGATTCTGCCAAGGGATGGCCAGCGCCAGGCCTGCCACGCCTTGCCAACAAGTGCCGCGGCAGAGTCACCGATAGTTAAGGAAATTATCCCAAATACCAATGCCTCTTTTGAAAAGAAAATTAGGGATATTAACATTCCGAGAAAGAAATAGACAGAAGGCAGGAAAATTACGCGATCGCTGCGTCGCATAACGTTGTCAGCAATCCCGCGGAAAAATCCTTCCTCCGCTTTCTCGGCTTCCTTGTCTTCGGCAGGTTTCTCCAAGTAGACTGTTTCAAACAGTCCTGCCACGAGGTTCTTTATCTGGTCTCTGCGCTGTTTCCGTAGGTCAATCCACCAATAAAGGAAAAGGAAGCCAACCACAAGGAACGCAAGAATCTTGAGCAGCCACTCCCTATCTAGATAAATTAAGGGTATGATAACAAGCAGGCCAGACAGATGGACGAGCTTGCGGCGGAGTTCGGTGAGGAGCATAATATTAAATATGTTAAACAATTTAAAAGGTTTAGCCTACGCCATTTTGCATTGTTGAGTACAGTGCTGGTGATATGTTTATTGTTGGCTGTGCTGCCAGGCCTGCGGGCTCGTAAAATCTTAAATCTGTTTTTATCACTTTCCCGCCGCGCCAAAGCTCCAGCCGATGTGTTAGCGATGTTGGTGGCAGGTGGTATTGCAAATAAGTAAGCATGCCCCAGCGCGCCCCCATTGTGTATGCGCGCTCAAGCTTTGTTAGCAAGGTGAGGCGTGCAGTAATATTATCCCTGCCACAGGATAGTGTCGCGGATGGTAGTATGGGCAGTTCCTCGTTCATTACAAAGTCCGCAGAAACAAATTTAATGTAAAATTCTGCCTGAGGTGAACCTTCGCAGGCCGGCTTGCGCAAGCCCGCCAAAGCCAGCTCCACGCGATAATGTTTTATCAGCGGGCGCAACACACTTAGAAAATCCAGCGCCATGCCAAAGCCAATTGGCCCAGCAGGCACGCGTATCTCAACCTGGTTCCTCAACAGCAACTCCTCCAGCGCAGGAATGGCCCGCGTGAGCAAAAGCGGCTTGTCCCAGATTTGTGTCATAAGAAATTAGGGTGTGATAAACTTAAAAAGTTACGCGCTGCAAAAAACATATAAAACCTTCTAATTGTACATTTGTATGGCAGACGGTATTGAAAGTCTTTTTGTTGGCTTGACGCCTGGCGGAAGTGCATCACTCGTTACAAAACTTGTAGAAAAGGTGCCTTTGCCCGGACAAATTATTCGGGCAGCGATTGATTTTTACGCTGGCGCAAAAAGATATGGTGAAGCAGCATATGTAGCAGAAAGTGCTGGCCTGCCGGACATCGGTGCACAAATGCGTGCGAGAGCGCTTGCAGGAACGGAAAGCGGCAGAAGCACAGAAGAAAAGTTGACACCCCTCCAGCAAGCTATGCAGAGCATTGAGCGTGCAGAACAGGTCGGGGATTTTGTCGCTGCGCAGACTGCTGCAGAAGGCCTACCAGAACTTCGACAGAGAGCAGCACAGTTTTTACAAATTAATGCATTACTAAGAAGGCTGTGGCCAAATCAATATGCAACTGAAGAGCGTGGTAGTAAAAAACAATAATTTTTGTGTAAGCCAGTAGTTAATAAGCTTTTTATATTTTGATTGCATATTATAAACATGGAGCACAGAGCATGGGGATATTACATCTCTTGGATGGGCGTAGCGATTATAGTTATTTGGGTTTTGCTTAAATCGCTTGGCGTGATACACAGCCCGCCTTGGCAGGAGCTCGCCCCATATTTTGGCGCGGCAGTTGCATTCGGCGGTCTTATAACTACAATCAATAATTTGGGCGGTGATATCAAGGAGTTGAAAGTTGAAATCAAAGAGATTCGTGATAAAGTTCATCATTTAGACAAGGACGTTGAAATTATAAAAACTAAAGTTGTTTAGATGGTTTATCCAATATATCCAACCTTTTCCTTTTCTATAATCTTCCCTTCTGCTGGATCAGCTGGCGGGGCTTTCTTCTTTTCTATTTCAATTTCATCAACCATCTTCTTCAGGGACTCGCGGAGCCAGGGCCGTTTGTCTATGAATCCCTTATCTACGATTGAGAACCCGCGGTCGTGTGCGAAAAATAGTGGTGTGTTGTGCGTGACAAGCCACGAGCCCATCTCCTCGTACTTCATCTGCACGCTGGCTTGCTTGATAACATCCAAAATATTTATCTCGCGGGTGACAGCTGTCAAGTCGTTTGCCAGCTTTGGTTTCTTTGGTTTAATCCCCGACTCGTTGGCCATACTATTTATTGGAAGCTAAGCGTTATAAAACTTTCTTAACTACTCTATCAAAATAATTAACTAGTAAAAAAGAAAAACCTAAACGCACTTACCTTTCGTGCATTGTTGGTTGTACCCGCACTGCATCAGCTTTTTTCCGCATTGGTTGCTTGCTGAGCAGAACCGCTCGCCCACAACGCGCCCAGATGTGCATGTGTCCTCATAAGTGCCAGAGTCGTCCGAGCACGTGCCTGCAACCGCGGTGTTGTAACCATTATCGCTGTCTGTGCAGAACGAGCTTGCCGGCGTTACCGTCGCGGCAGCAGAAAATCCTGCGCCCCCGTTCCAGCTCCAGAATAAGCTGGCTAGCACTACAAATACCGCCACTCCTAACAATGTTCGATCACTTAACCAGTTAGCCATTATCTTACCTCGTTAGAGGACATATATAGATGTATATAAAGGTTTCGCTGACGCTTCAGCGAGACCTTTATCCCGCGAACCGCTGTTCGCGATATAAAGGTTTTGCCTGCTAAAATCTTAAAACTCTTTCTATCCTATTTTAACGGTTGGAGTATGTGAAAAGATATGGTGAGTGGCTACTTGTATGTCATACTATTTGGAGGATCTGGCGGTCGTTGCATCAGCGAAGCTGATGCGACCAAAGCGCCCGCCGATTTTGCGGCGGAATGAACGCAGTTCTAGCCCTGGCAGATGGAACAATCCTGCAGGGCCAGGGGTTTGGTGCGGAAAAGGAAGTGGCATCAGAGGTAGTGTTCAACACCTCGATGGTTGGCTATGAAGAATCGCTCACCGATCCGTCCTACGCCGGCCAGATTCTTGTTGCAACGTACCCGTTAATAGGAAACTACGGCGTGCGGGGAGAAAGTTTCGAGTCGGATAAAGTTCAGGTGGATGGCTTTGTCGTCCGAGAGCTCTGCAACGCGCCACAGCATCGCGATTCAACAAAAACAGTTGATGCATGGCTGAAGGAACATAGCATCCCCGGTATATCCGGCATCGACACTCGGATGTTGGTAAGAAAAATAAGGGAGTTTGGTGTTATCAACGGCGCGCTAGCCACCTCAGAAAACGAGATAGATGCAGAAAAAGTTTTGCAGTCCGCAAGGAAGGCTGGCAACTACTCTGAAAAAAATCTTTTGGAGCTGGTCAGCACAAAAACCCCAAAAACATTTTCTGTGGGTGGGGCAAAAACAGTTGTAGCAGTTGACACAGGAATAAAACACAGTATCATCCGCTCTTTCAACAGGCGCGGCGTTGATGTGCTGCTGCTACCCTACAACACAAAAGCAGATGAGCTGGAGCAGTATAAATTTGACGGACTGTTTCTCGCGAACGGGCCAGGAGATCCGGAAATGGCGAAACCAGTAATAAAACTAATCCAGGAGACTGCTGGCAAATACCCAATCAACGCAATCTGTTTGGGGCACCAGCTCATCGCGCTCGCGCTCGGCGGGAAAACTTACAAATTAAAATTCGGCCACCGCGGCACGAACCAGCCGGTAAAAAATCTGGCAGAAAACAAAATCTACATCACAAGTCAGAATCATGGCTTTGCGGTTGATGCAGACTCGCTGAATGGAACCGGCCTTGAAATTTCACACACTAACTTAAACGATAATTCTGTCGAAGGCGTGGCCCACAAAAAATTAGGCATTCAAACCGTACAGTTCCACCCGGAGGCCAGCCCGGGCCCGTGGGATACACAAAACATTTTCGACAGATTTATAAAAAATTTGAAATAATATGGCAAAGCGCACAGACATAAAAAAAATATTAGTGATTGGAAGTGGTCCCATTGTAATCGGGCAGGCCGCGGAGTTCGACTACTCTGGTACGCAGGCCTGCAAGGCGCTTCGAGAGGAAGGCTACAAAGTTGTAATCGTAAATTCAAACCCCGCAACGATCATGACTGATCCCGATACCGCAAATGTTGTCTACATCGAGCCAATGACAGTTGATGTCATAACAAAAATTATTGAAAAAGAAAAACCAGATGCAATCCTGCCAACAATGGGTGGCCAGACCGGCCTGAATCTAACAACCCAGCTCGCGGATGCAGGAGTATTTGAAAAATATCGCGTTGAAGTTATTGGAACACCAATAAAAGCGATTCAGGATGGCGAAGACAGAGAAAAGTTCAAGGCACTCATTCAGAGAATTGGCGAGCCACTACCAAAAAGCAGGTCCGTAAGTTCTGTACAAGACGCAAAATCATTTGCAAAGGAGATTGGCTATCCAGTGATTGTTAGGCCGGCCTTCACGCTTGGCGGAACTGGCAGCGGTATCGCGCACAGCGAGGAGGAACTACAAAAAGTCGCGGAACGGGGCATTGTATGCAGCATGATAAAACAGGTTTTAGTTGAGGAAGCAATACTTGGTGTGGCAGGCTGGGGCGAGTTTGAGTTCGAGGTGATGCGTGACCGAAATGATAATTGCATCATAATATGTTCAATGGAAAATTTTGATCCGATGGGAATTCACACCGGCGAGAGCATAGTGGTCGCGCCGACACAAACACTAAATGATTCTGATTTTCAGCGGCTGAGGACTGCAGCGATAAAAACAATACGCGCACTGGGAATAGAGGGCGGTTGCAATATCCAGTTCGCGCTGAATTATGAAACCGGTGATTACAGAGTCATAGAAGTGAATCCGCGGGTTTCCAGAAGCTCAGCACTCGCGTCAAAGGCAACTGGCTACCCCATCGCAAGAATTGCAGCAAAGCTGGCAGTCGGCATGGCGCTTGATGAAATTCAGAATGACGTCACAAAAGAAACACGGGCTTGCTTCGAGCCAACAATAGATTATGTTGTGGTAAAAATTCCGCGCTGGCCATTCGATAAGTTCCGCGACGCAGACCAAAAGATCGGGACGCAGATGAAATCAACTGGCGAGACAATGGCAATCGGTAGGACGTTTGAAGAGGCATTTCAAAAAGCAATTCGATCGCTTGAAATAAAGAGGATGGGCTTCGGCTTTGATGGAAAAGATAAGCTCATACATGATGTTGATCTGTTAGATAAACAGCTTGCGTCACCAACGCACGAGCGCGTCTTTCATATATTTAACGCGCTCAAGTTAGGCTACACGATTGCGCGCATACAAAAACTAACTGGCATAAACAATTGGTTCTTGCAGAAACTAAAAAACATTTATGATTTTGGCGGGCAGATAAGGTTTGAAAAAGAGTCAATCTTACGGGCCAAGCGTCTCGGCTTTTCTGACGCGCAGATTGCGCACATCCTTGTAAAAACCGAAGACGAAGTTAGGAAATTCAGAGTCGAAAACAAAATTCTGCCCACCTACAAAATTGTTGATACGTGCGCCGCGGAATTCCGTGCGGCGACGCCATACCTATACTCCACGTATGAAACAGAAGACGAGTCAAATCCAAAAATCGAGGACAAGATTCTGATAATCGGCAGTGGCCCAATAAGAATTGGCCAGGGAATCGAGTTTGACTACTGCTGCGTCCACTCCGTACAAGCGCTGCGCGAGTCCGGCGTGAAGGCGATAATAATAAATAACAACCCTGAGACGGTCTCGACCGATTTTGATACTTCTGACAAATTATATTTTGAGCCGCTGGCTTTTGAGGATGTGATGAACGTAATCGAAATAGAAAAGCCGCGCGGCGTCATTTTGCAGTTTGGTGGACAGACGCCGCTGAATGTGGCAACACGATTACACAACGCGGGCGTGAAAGTTCTTGGTACATCGCCAGTAAGCATTGACCTCGCGGAGGACAGAAAAAAGTTTGGTGAGATACTTGATAGGCTAGCTATACCATCCGCGAAGTGGGGGACTGCAAACTCGCTGGGCGAAGCAATTTGGACTGCCAGAAATATCGGCTACCCTGTTCTCGTCAGGCCGTCCTATGTGTTAGGTGGCAGGGCGATGCAAATAGCCAGGAATGATGATGAGCTCATGAAGTTCGCGCGCGAAGCCCTTGAGGCCAGCAGTCCAGGCTACCCACTGCTGGTTGATAAGTTCCTTGACAATGCGATCGAGCTTGATGTTGACGCCCTGTGCGATGGTGAAGATGTTTTCATCGCGGCGATAATGGAACACGTGGAGCTGGCCGGCATTCACTCAGGAGACTCGGCCTGCACGATTCCGCCACAGACAATAAGCCAAGATGTAAAACAAAAAATTATTGCGCACACAACAAAACTGGCAAAAAAACTGAATGTTATTGGGCTGATAAACCTGCAGTTTGCAGTTCAGAATGGCACGGCGCATTTACTCGAGGCAAATCCGCGGGCCTCGCGCACAGTGCCTTATGTAAGCAAAACAATTGGCGTGCCGATTGTGAAAGTTGCGACAAAATTAATTCTGGGAAAAAAGTTAAAAGAATTAAAATTGACTGGCTATGTTGAGCCAAATTTTGTTTCTGTTAAAGAAGTTGTTTTTCCATTTCAAAAGCTGGTTGGCGTAAATCCAGCGCTTGGGCCAGAGATGAAATCCACGGGTGAGGTGATGGCCATTGCGGGCGATTTTGCCAGCGCGTATCATAAGGCGCAATCTGCAGCGAACGCGCAATTGCCGGCACGTGGAAATGTTCTGCTCTGGTTCGACGGAAAAAACAACAGCAACACATTCCTGCAGGTCGCAAAAGAACTTTTTGGTTTGGGGTTCAATTTGCACGCGCCCGAAGATGTGCAAAAGCTTTTGGTGTGGAATAACGTGAACGCGGTGCATCTGTCAAGTGATCCTGAAAAAGTTGCCGAGGCGATTAGAAATAAAGAGTTTGATGTTGCGTTTGTGCCGTCCGGCCTAACGGCTTCAGACTC
>CAZUEL010000007.1:8655-38178 GCA_964619325.1 Candidatus Woesearchaeota archaeon
TCCGGCGAGCAGCGGTGGACTTCAACATTCCGCAGATAACAACTTACGAGGGTGCGCTTGCCTCGCTGAAGGCGATAAAGGCAGCGAAAGAAAAGTCACAAGTCGTACACTCTCTGGACGAGTACTACAAAAATAAATAATTATTTCTTACCTTTTTGCTGCGAGTATAATATTTTCACGCGTTCAATCGTGTCTGCCTCATCCGCACCCTTGTCTGGCCTCAGCCTTATGAAACGCGGGAATCTTAATGCAAAGCCGGAAACATAAGTTGGTGACTTTTGAATTTCCTCGTAGGCAACTTCAATCACAATTTTTGGTTTGAATCTTACAGAACTGCCGGTCTCATGTTCAACAAGCGGTTTCAGGAGTTTTGTCATCTCTTTCAAAGTTGCTGAGCCTTCCTGCTCACTTTTTTTCTCCTTCAATCCCGTGCCCAGCATCCCGCACTCCAGAAATTTTCCACTCCCTGCATCGCGGATGGCAAGGTGGAGCGAGCCGATTGTTCCTGCGCGCTTGCCAGTGCCCCAAGTTCCTCCAACTACAACCACATCAAGGTTTTCCATCACAGGTTTGATTTTCAGCCAGCCACCTGCAACCCTTCTGCCCGGAACGTAAAGCGCACTTAAATCTTTTACAATCACGCCCTCCTCGCCGGCCTTCAACGCTTCCTTGTAAAACGCATCTGCTTCTTTCAAGTCCGTCGTAACCAAGCCCTCTGCAACATGGAACTTTCTCGGAACTGAGTGGATTGATTTTGCTAAATAACTCTTTCTCTCTTCCAAAGGCAAGTCCATCAAATTTTTTCCGTCAAGGTAAACAATATCAAATAAGTTAACGTCAATCGGGATTTCTTCCACTGATTTTTCGATGTCATACTTTCTTTTTATTCTTGTTGAGAGCTGCTGGAAAGGGACAGGCTTGCCAGTTTTTCTGTCTAGGCCAATTGTCTCACCATCGAGAACGCAGTCGTCCGCCTTTATGTTTTTCTTTGCCAATTGAACCAAATCCGGAAAAGCGGCAGTAATATTTTCCAGATTTCGCGTAAATAACCAGATTTTTTCTCCTTTCTTGTGAATTAACGTGCGCATACCATCATATTTATATTCAAGCAAAACTTTTTTGTAAGATTCAATCGCATCTTTGAGGCTTGGCGATTTTTCGGCGAGCTGTACGATGAATGGCGTGCCTAATCGTAGTTTGAATTTTTTCAAACCTTTTTCTCCATCTTCCTTTGCAATTCGCGCGACTTCGCCGAAATCTGGTAACAGGTTCCACGCGTTCTCAACATCATCAACTGAGACCTCGTATGCAGCGGCGACCGCATCCCGGACTAAGCCTTCTGCGACACCAACGCGCAATTGTTCCAAAACTGTGCGGACAATATATTTTGCCTCTGTGGGTGTGGCCTGTGACAGGAGCTCTGCAATCAAGTCCAGCTTCCTGTCCTGCGAGCCACCACCGCTGTGTTCTGAGATGGCCTGCAGGTTTGCGAATACCTTGCCGACCGTGAGCTGCTCGGCACCAAGAGTCCGTTGCCTCTTTTTTCTGACAAGAGTTTCGACCGCAAGCCCGAGGTCGCCGGACTTCTTGTAATCCTTGACAACATCCTCGGCGGAGACGCCGGCTGACTTTGCAATAGCTTTTATCATCAATTGCTCAGCCACTCCGATCTCCTTTTCGGACCATAAGGGTAAAACGCGCCCCCGAATCAATAGCGTGACCGCCTCCAGCAGATTTGCAGGCGTTTCCCTAAACAATTTTGCAATAATTTTTGTCTTCTTTAGCTTGGATGGGATGCGCTCTAGTTCGGAGTATGTTTCTGCTAGGGTTGAATATTTCATAAAAAATTAAAGAAAACTAAGAATAAAAAACTAACTGTTGCTTAGACACACTTTCCAGCCATGCAACTCTGTCCACGTCCGCATTGTAGTGGCTTGTGTGCGCATCGGTTGCCGGTGGATGTGCAGAAGTTTTCCACTACTGACTTGCCTGCTGACTGGCATGTGTCTGTGTAGCTACCCTGGCTGTCCGTGCAGGTTCCCTGTACCGCGACTTTCATGCCACCATCTGTGTCTGAACAGGACGTACTGTAGGGTGTTACTGTGAGTGCAGCACCTGTGAAATTTCCACCTAAGAATGCATACCCGACTCCGAGCACAACTAGAACTGCTAATGCAACCTGCCAATTAAAACCACTGGCCATATTTTATTACCTCGATGGATTTTATGTGGGCGCAGTATATAAATCTATGGGTTTGTGTGCCGGCGTAGAAAACTTTATAAACAACTGTTTGCAAATATTCGCGAGGTAAGATGGCCAGACAGGTATTGCTAGTCACTCCAATTGTCCTCCTGTTGCTCTTTGCCGCAGCTGAGGCAGCTGTCCCGAGGCAGATCTCGCTTTCCGGAATTCGGACAAATGTGACGAGCGGCCCTGAAATGGGATTCACACATTTAAATGTGAACTTCACAATTTTTGAAGCGGCAGCCGGCGGAAGAATTTTGGATACGCGACTAATAAATATAACTACAAATGCAAACGGCTTTTGGTTTACTAACTATTCAACGAGGGGCTTCGATACAGAAGTGGATATGTGGCTGTCCATTAACAACACCGCGCCAAGAATTTTCCTCGGTGGCGATCCGTACTCCGGCCAATATTTGAAGAGAAATGAGAGCAACACCGTAAACAGCACGTTGACTCTCAGCAACGCCGCAACTATTTCTGGCTTGCTTGGTCAATATATCAATGCAACATCTGGATTAAATGCATCTGCAATGCTTTATGGACTAGTCCCACAAGCAGTGTTAGATTTAGCTAGAACGTGGACAACGACGCAAACATTTACGGCGGGCCAGCGTTTTGCAAATGTAAATATTTCTGGCAATGTTAACATAACACTTGGTGCGGTGGGAACAAAACCGCTTGCAGTATATCACAGCGATGGCACAGAGCGGTTCTCGGTGGAGACTGGTAATACGCAGGTTAATTTTGCTTCCGAAGTTAATATCACTCAAACAGGCATTCCCGCGTTAGCCGTGCGAAGCGGTACGGGTGTCCTCTATTTTGTAGTTGACACATTCAGCGGCAACACGTCCGCGTTTGGCATATTTAATGCGATTAATAACGCCCTCTTTGGGAATGCCACCATAAGGACGGGCGGCATCCTAAATCACTCCGTTGGCGGTAAGCTCGTGAATGAAACGGGCGGCATCAACGCCTCAGCAATCGGGCAGGCCTCGTCTGGCGAATTATTGCAGAAGGCAGTCATACCAGTCTATGGGAATGGCTCCGCAACACCACACGTGCAGGGCGGCCTGTTCCAGTTTGGAAATATTATAGTAGCCGCAGGCGCAACATCAAATCCCGAGAATAGAGTCAATATGAGTGTTAGCTATTCTTGCCAATGGTGTTATGTTGTTATGTTGCAAAACATAAATGCAACGTCTGGTACAGAGTCTGGTGGAGTTTGGCGGGTAAGAAACTTCAACGCCAGTTCATTCGATATACAACTGTTTGGCGGAGTACCAGCGGGCTATAATATGACCTGGATGGCAGTAGGATATTAAAATGTTTAATCTAAAAAAAAACATTATTTCCTAGGATTTCTCTTAGCGGTTAGTCTCTTTCTCCCGCCTATTACGGAGGCAGCAGGCACAGTTAATGACAGTGGTGGCAACTGGACAGTCCTCGGATTTAGTGGTGGTGTTGTCAATGATACCAACGCAAGCAATTGGACTGTGTTCGGGGCTAGTGGGGGGATTGTAAATAATTCTGATGGCAATTGGATAGTACTGGGGTTTACAGTCATAGGTCCAACCGCAAAAGAAGCAGTTGTTCCGACCCCCGTGCCCGCGGCAGCGGGTGGTGGGGGCGGCGGAGGCGGCGGAGGTGGAGGTCTTGGTGCGGGCACACAATCAACTACAAGCATCGTTGGTGATGTAAAAGCAGGTGAGAGCAAAACAATAACAGATTTGGGCCAGGCCGAATCGGGCGTAACAGAGATAACATTTGAAACTGCGCAGCTAGCAAAAGATGTAAAGTTCACAATAACCGCATACGCCAGTAAGCCCGTTGGCGTAGAGTCTGCACCACAAAATGTGGTTTACAAATATGTTAATCTCGACTTCACCGGTATACCAGATAATAGCATCGCGCGTGCGGACATAAGTTTTAGTGTAGAAAAAAGCTGGCTCGAGGAAAACAACGTAGACAAAACTTCGGTGAGGCTGGCAAGATATAAGGATTTAAAATGGGAAAAATTAGCCACAGATATAATACGAGCTGATAGTAAATTTGTTACTTACAAAGCGCGTACACCTGGTTTTAGCACATTTGCGATAGTTGCGGAGGGGCATTACATCAATGGTACTTCCACGCCGGCAGAACCGTCATCGGATGTTGAAATAGGAGGTACTGTATCGTCCACTCCAACAGCACAATTCTATGTTTCTAAATTGGGCCAGCTGCAGACAGATCGCGACACCATGATTTTACTGGCAGTCATAGCGATTGCGTTCATAGTAGCTTACTTTTGGAACAAACTGGGCGGGCGCAGTCCATCTTTGCATCTGACAGGGCGTTCGGTCTCAGGGGCTAGGCCGCGCCGTCGTGGGCGCAGATAAGTTTATAATTACGTGTGTAGGTGTTACAAAATGGACATAATGTCTGCCATCCGAGAGCGCAGGTCTGTAAAAGAGTTCCGGCGTACAAAAATTCCCAACGAGGTGTTACTTGATATTTTCGAGGCCGCACGGTGGGCACCGGCGGCCGGCAACACATTCAACACAAAAGTAGTTGCCTGCGAAGATTCAGGACACAAGGCGATTATTGCGAAAGCAACGACACAGGATTTTGTCAAAGATGCGCCGATTGTTTTGGTTGTCTGTTCGGACGCAGGCATAATGAAGCGCGAGTTCGGCGAGCGCGGCGATATGTATGCAAAACAGAGCACCGCTGCTGCGATACAGAATATGTTACTCGCCGCGGAGGGCCACGGCGTTGGCTCTTGCTGGATTGGCGCGTTCACTGAAGGAAAAATTAGGACTGCACTAAATATTAAAAATTCATTTGAGATTCATGCGATAATTCCGATGGGCTATCCCGCGCGCAAGCCAAGGCCACCGCAGAAGATGCCTGTCGATACATATGTTACGTGGGATATGTTCTCTGGCCTGGACTACCCAAGAAATCCAAGGCAGAGGATCGGCAACCCGGCATACTACCCAGAGCGGCTGGTCGACAAGGCGCATCGGTTGCATGCCCAGCTGAAAGAGCACATCGAGACGATGAAAAAAGGAAAGGGCAAATAATGGTTCAAGAGTGGGTTATTTACGCGCTGGTGGGATTCCTCGGCTACTTCTTTGTTAACTTTTTATTCAAGTTTGTGTCCGCAGAAAATCCAATGTTAGTATCGATGATTTTGTATGGAGCCGCGGCGATCGCCATGGCTATTGCACTTTTTGCGACAAAAGCAAGTTTTGTGATTGCGCCAAAGTCGCTCACAATTGCTACTATTATTGGAATCGCTTCAGTCACTGGATCAGTCTTTGCGCTTAAATCAGTAAATCTCGCACCAAATCCAGGCTACAGCGCTGCAATTTATTCGGCGAATTTTGTATTACTAACGCTTGTCTCCGTTCTGGCATTTAAGTCAGCACTCACGTTGCAAAAATTCTTAGGTGTTGTAGCGGTGTTTGTCGGCCTCCTGTTGCTGAGCGTATAGGGTTGTCATTAAATAATTGTAACCCACTCTTATAATATCACACATTAATTTTACAACATGGTCCTCGAGAAAATCATCAAGCCCGAGTGGGTGGACAGCCAGCCACTGTACGCGCTGCCGTTTGGGTTTGCGGTTGCGATAATCGCAATCTCTGTAAGTATTTTTATTTTCCCGGATGATGCTTCGATTGCCGGCATCTTGTTCGCAACTGTGGCAAGCGTCGCTTTTCTATCGCAAATCTTAGACATCGAAGAGCGCGGCACAAACTTCTGGAAGCGCTCTGAAAAGATGGCGCTGATTTACGCCTTGTTTTTTGTCGGAGTTGCCGCGGCGTACGCGCTCTGGTTCAAGGTGGTGCCGGACAGCTTGCAGGGATTCTTCTTCTCTAAACAACTGGCCGCGCTTGGCAGGCCATCCGCCTCTTGGCTGGGGCAGTTTGTCGGCTCGCCGCAGTTCCTCGGGATTCTGGCGAACAACCTGAAAGTTATGGCAATAACTTTAGTGCTATCTTTAATTTATGGCGCAGGCGCGCTGATTGTAATAACCTGGAACGCATCAGTGCTTGGTGTTTTCATGGCCGGCTTCGATAAATTCCGAAGCTTTTTCGCGTACATACCACATACTGCGCTGGAATTCCTTGGCTTCTTTTTCGGGGCGATGGCCGGCGGCCTGATTTCAATCGCGATTGACGAAGATTCCGTGGGCAGCCAGCAGTTCGACCAGACACTGATGGATGCAGTTAAGATGTTTATGATCGCAATCGGGCTTATTGTGCTGGCTGCGTTTATAGAAACAAGTGTTTTGTACTAAGCAGTTTTATATATATAATCCCGTAAGTATTTTTATCTAAAATTCCGGGCTTGCCAATTGGCGCGTCTTTACCTGTGAAGTCCCTGCCAGCCGAACGGGCGCGTCGGGCCACATAGTCCTGGAATTCAGTTTGAAATCTAGTAATAACGGCCTGTTCAGCTTCTGTTGTGCCGCTACCGACAGACGCACGAACATAAGTAAAAAAATCAACGCCAAGAGCATCATTGCGATCCATAAAGTGTAATCCGCTAATTGATGAATCTGATTTAGCCGTGATTGCTTCTAAATCCCTATCAAGCTTTTGTGCGAGAAGCTCAAGTAATTGAGTGCGATCTATGTGTCCAGTGAACCTAAAAAAGAACGGCAGTCCACCCTGATTATTTGGAGTCATACAAAACTAAAAAGCGCAAGTGTTAAATAACTTTCTAATACTTCGTCACATCTGCTATGCCTGAGTTAAAAACCTCAACGGTGGCATGCCCCAAGAACACGTTGTTCTCCTCGTCTGGCTCAGCAATCTCGTTGTTGTAGTCCGCGTACAGCCTGAAATCATACTCGCCTTTTGTGTCCGGGATCCAGAAGAACCGGGCCGACTTGAATGAGTTTCTGAAATGCGTTGGCAGTATAGTTTTGTCCTCGATGTAGATGAACTTCTTTGTGCTCTGGTCGAACACCTCCAAGCGCACTACATAAGGATCGTTGATGTCTGCTCGGCCTTTGTCGTAAACGTCTGCCTGAATGTTAACACCAACGTGCTCCGATGTGGAAACATTTGATGAGTATATAATCAAATCTGGCATCTCTGCAACCGCGTGGCCAGTAGCTGAGCGGACATTTTCTGAAAGCAATACTACGAGGACTGCAACCAGCACGCCGGCGAGGATGAGCCAGCCGGAATTATATTTGTAGTGTTTTCGTGTGGCCATGGTTGTAAAAGCAACTAGCTATTTATAAAACTTTGTTAATTAGTAAAAGTAAATAAAAGCCACCCCTTTCGAGGTGGCCGCACGCCACTCCGGTTAAAAAGTTTGACGTGTCTCTTCACAAGTTTTTGGAGGTGCTTGTGGGAGCATTATTTATGAAAATAAAAAAAGAAAATAACTGGGTTTTTATCCCAGCATTTCTATTCCAAGCTCACGGTTTAGTGCGACCGCTTTGTGTGATGGCTTTGCGAAATCCATTTTACCCAAAACATATGGGGACTGGACTCCAGTTATAATTGTCATCACGCGTAGCTTTCCTTGGAACTTCGGGTCGATTCTTGCGCCCCAGATAACATTTGCATCGTCATCCAGGCCTGCAGTCACAAGCTCGCCGCACTTTTCAGCTTCATCCAGTGTCATATCTGGCCCGCCGGTGATATGTATCAGTGAGCCGGTTGCGCCAGCGTATTTGACATCTAGCAATGGGTTGCTTAATGCACGGTTGACTGCTTCTTCGACTCGGTTCTCTGTGTCGCTCTCGCCGAATCCGATTACCGAAACGCCGCCCTTGGACATTATCGCTTTAACGTCTGCGTAGTCCAAGTTGATCAGCGATGGAACCGCAATTATTTCGACAATCGATTTTATCATTGTCGCAACGATCTCGTTGGCAACGGCGAATGATTGCTGGATTGGCAGGTTGCCTGCAATGTCTGACAGTCGATTGTTGTCGATCACGATTACTGTGTCCGCGATCTGTCTGAGCTGTTTCAAACCCCACTCTGCTTTGTCAATTCTTGCCTTCTCGATGTTCCAAGGCATTGTTACAACTCCGATTACGATTGCGCCGAGGTCCTTTGCAATTTGCGCGACAACAGCTGCGGCGCCAGTGCCTGTTCCGCCGCCCATGCCCGCGCATACGAAAACCATGTCCGCGGTTTTTAGAACATCCTTGATTTCAGAAACATTTTCTTTTGCTGCTTCGAGTCCCTTTGACGGGTCTCCGCCACAGCCTAGCCCGCGGCATAAGTCGCGGCCGATCAAAATCTTTTTGTCAGCTTCGCGATTATCGAGGTGCAGTTTGTCTGTGTTAATTCCTAACACTTCTGCGCCCTTAACGCCCTTTTTGTAGAGCCAGTCTGTCATATTGATGCCAGCTCCGCCGGCACCTACTACTTTTATATTGGCGTGTCCCACTAAGAAGTCGTCTTCTGGTTTGTTCGCAGCCTGCTTCAACGCATCTGCAACGATAAATTCCATGGCCGTTTTCCTCCAATTGCCTTTCCATAAGCGAAAGAGCCCAAGAAAATCTCACGAATTTTCTGGGCCTGGCCGAACTTGTTCGGCCACGGTTTCACTAAATCTAAGGCTGTTCACATTATGAAACACCTTATATAAATAGATGTATATAATTTAGTATATAATTCGATGCTGTCTGATTTTTCCATGCGAAATTGGTGATGTTACAAAGGCGCTGCATATGCGTTCCACTCGCAACGCCACAGCAGGCCGATTTTCTGTCTTGGTTGCGGGTGGTGAAATTACTTGTTTTTGAAAATTTCCCGTGGAAACGTGCAATCCGTTTAAGCTAAAACAGCAATTCATTTTCTGGTTGTGAAAAATCTAGAATTACTTGAAATAAATGACTGTGCTTACTGGCCTGCAGTTGCTGTTGCGTAGCCATTTTGCCGCCGCGTGCTGCGCGCAGTATAAGCCTCAGCGTATATTTTTCTAGTTAATTTATCTGCTAGCACGTAAAAAATGCCAAAGTTTTCCCCGAGTTTTTGAAGTTGTGATTCTTCTCCATGGGCTGAAATAACGAGTGGAACTAGACCAATAAATTTTGGAGGATTTGGCTGCTCATTGACTTTACTAATGCCTGGATTTTTAATTGTTTTGAGGCCTAGGATTTTTATATGGCAACCCACCGTATTAAGAGCTTTCACAAAACTAGGGAACTGCCTACAAATTTTTTCCAAATCTGACATAGTCCTAGCTGGATCGGACATACGATTCAAGTCAAGAGAGTACATTGGCATATTAAACCAATATTGCAACCATTTAAAAGGCTTTAGGTAAAACTTTCAACATATATAAATCTATATGTGTTAGTTAGGCATCAATAACTCACGCTGCTGCATCAACTAATTGTCTCAAGCTTTCTATGATTTTTACTCCTTTGTGCGTAAGAGCAAAGCCAGTGGATAGTTTTGTTACTAACTCTGATCTAGCTAACCTTACTGCTATGCCTCCATTGTCTGGCCCGCCCGTGTCTCCACAAAGGCGGAGCAGAGCAGTCTCCACGGCCGTTTCACTATATCCAGTTTGTCCAGAAATATCGCGCGGAGTAAGCCATTCTTCGCCCGCCTCGCGCAAGGTAGTAAGAATTGCATAACACAGTGGATCAATTAATCCCGCGTATTCGCGTGGCAGGGGACTTGACATGCCAATCTCCGCAAAATAAACTATATAACTTTTATTGTCCCACAGAAAACATCTGGTTTTGTTAGTTTAATTTAGCAAAACCTATTTAATACCTTAATTGCCAGCCCGCCTATGGAAGGCACGAGCTTGCAGGCAATCGTGGATGGTTGGAGTTCAACCACGCAGTCAGCGCAGCCAATAACTCGCGACCAGCGCGCGGTTTTGCAAAAGCTGCTAAAATCGGGCATCCGGCCAACGAGTTATGAAGTCATTGACAGGATAGATAAAAAACTGCAAACTGCGATAGAGTTGTCCTTGCGTAATCCGCCGTTAGCGGTGCTAATAGCTGACGTATATGTGCTAACTAAAGAGGGCTACGGAGCGCTTGTGCCGGAACGAGAAGTAATAAGTAAACTAATTTTAGGCCTGCGCTGGACCGCAAGGTCGGGCTCCGAAGCTGTACGCATCGAACATATTGTGGGGTTGCGAAATCTGCCACCAGGTTTAATTGAAGAATATGTGGGTGCGTTGAAAGGCCAAGGCTTGGTTTCCTCGGAAACAGTGGCCGACGCGCTTGGCGAGCACGAAGTTGTGGCGTTAACCGATCTCGGCCAGAAGCTGGCAAAATATTTAATTGAGTTAAGGTGAGTAAGATAAAATTGAAACGATTAGGTATTAAACCTCTACCTGATGCTTGTTAACTATTCTAATTGTATGTCCTAGAATTGGTGACGTCAGTTTATGGTTCAACCCTAGCTCTGCAAAAAGCTTAGGATCATACGGCCGGTCGTTGGGTTCAATCAGCGTTGCACTGTTTTTGGCATATCTAGAAAATACTTCAAAGACTGATGGAGCTTGCTCCGGCCAAGAAAAGAAAAATACTAAATCTGCGCTAGCTAGCATTGAGGTCAAATTACTGTCTTCGCCGCGATAGGCTACAGGAAAAAATACTTTGCGGTGCGATAGTGGCTCATACATTGTGGCGAGGGTGCGTTGGCTTGCTCTTAAATGGATGTAATCGCGCGGGTAGTAGCTACCCTCCACAACTTCGCAAGTCACGCCCTGCGAAATAAAGCCAGTTTCGCGCAGGTGGTTTATTCGCCTAGCAGCCTCGGCTGCTAGCACAGGATTTAATTCAATACCCCGCGCATTCAGCCCGAGGTAGGCTGCGATAGCAACCTGCAAGCCAAGGCCCGCCCCTAAATCCAAAAAGTTTGCGCCAGGCTTTGCTCCTTGTTGAATCAAACTTCTAAGCACAATTAGCATTTCTTCTGGATTAAATTGTATGCAACCAGTAGCTTTCAAATCTGATTCTTGCACGGCGGTTTTTAGACCATCGACTTGTCCTAAAAACGCTAAATCTTCTGCGATTAGTGTTTGTGGGGCGATCATAACGATTCGCAATATTAATGTCTTATAAATATTTCCAGCATAACTTTATTGGCCATGGCTAAACTTTTATAAACATCAATCGTCCTTGAAATTCATGGCCAAAGTTGGAGACCGGGTTAAGGTTGAATCAAAAGACGGTGTGCACGAAGGCATCGTGCTGCCCTCACCAGATGGCCAGAAGAATCTTCTCATGCTGAAATTAGTTTCCGGCTACAACATCGGAATAAAATTAGGCAAGTCAGTAAAAGTGAAAGTTCTCGGCGCCAGCGCAAAGTTTGAGCAGCCACCAATTTTAAAACAAAAAGAAAATAAATCACTCCCAAACATTTCTTTAATCGCGACCGGCGGCACGATCGGTTCAAGAGTAGATTACAAAACCGGCGCGGTCCATATGTTAATGAAACCCGAGGAGTTGCTGGCAAATGTCCCGGAGCTTTCAAATATTGTCAACTTAAAGAAAATCTCACGGCCGTTCGCAATTGCATCCGAAGACATGTCTTATGTTGAGTGGCAGAAGATTGCGCAGGAAGTGGCGAAGGAGTTAAACGCCGGCGCGGAGGGCGTGATTGTTACGCACGGCACGGATACGCTGCACTACACAGCAGCCGCGCTGAGTTTCATGCTGAAAAATCTTGGCAAGCCAGTCGCACTGGTTGGCGGGCAACGGAGTTCAGACCGCGGAAGTTTTGACGGCGCGCTGAATTTAATCTGCGCCGCGAATTATTGCAAGTCAGAAATCGCCGAGGTTTCGCTGATAATGCACGGCGAGGACGCGGACACATATTGCTTGGCAATCCGCGGGACAAAGGCCCGCAAGCTGCACGCATCGCGCCGCGATGCGTTCCGGCCAGTAAATGAACTGCCATTCGCAAAAATCTGGAAGGATAAGTTTGAATTGGTAAACGCAAATTACAAAAAGAGGCGCGATGAAAAAGTTGTGGCGGATATAAAGTTTGAGCCGAAGGTTGCGCTGGTGAAATATTTCCCCGGCGCAGATCCAGATATTCTAAATTATTACATTTCCAAAAAATACAAAGGTTTGATAATAGAAGCAACCGGCCTCGGCCACGTTGCGACACAACCGCCGCAGAAAAAGAACTCGTGGTTGCCGGCCATCAAGAAAGCGATAGACAAAGGAATGCTCGTCTGCTTTGCCCCGCAGACCATTTACGGCGGGCTGAATCAGTTCGTTTACAGCAACGCGAGACTGCTGCACGATGCCGGCGTCCTTTACTTAGGTGACATGCTGCCAGAAACTGCGCTCGTAAAACTCGGCTGGGTGCTGGCCCACGCGAAGAAGCCAGTCGAGGCAAAGCAGTTGATGCTGGCCAATTTGGTTGGAGAGTTGAATCCGAGGATACCGGAAGAGGCGTTTTTGTACTAGAAAGTTTCTTAAAACTTTTCACCGAATGTTTAGTATGGCACTACAAAATATTATCCTGCACGCAATAGCAGGCCAGCAGGAGCTGAAGTTCCAGTTTTTGGCCAGCGATTTGTATGCGCGGCTCAAGACGCTTGTAAGTACGACCACAGAAGAGACAAATGTCAGGCCCGACTACTCAATAAGTGTGTGGTATGTGGATGGGCCACATGGCACAAAAGAGGCCCTAGGCATTTTTGTTCATACGCCTGGTGGCAGACAGGTAAAGTTCTTTGCGGAGGATATTGATCCAACCGATGCATTTGACAGCAAATACGCAAATATAACTAGAATTATAAAAGTTCGGCAGCAATACTAGTGTTTTGCTTCTTTAAGTGAAATATTCGCCAATATCTGCTGGTGCATCCTTCTGATGAATGCCATCCTATCCTCTCCGCGGATGATGTCCGAATAACCGCGGGCCACTAGGTTGAGCGCGAACGGCGATGGGATTTTTGTCTGCACCTCTTTCGTTGCAATCTTTCCGTCAAAAATATTTTTCATGATGATTTCCGAGTTCTTGATGTCCATCAAATCCTCCAGCACCTCGCGCCGCGCCTCTTTCAGGATCGGGAAGTCCTGCGAGATTCTTTTTACCGCGCTAATCAGTATTTGCGAGCTGACCTGTTGCCGGCCAACATACTTTCGCTGGCCCTTGTAGTTCCGCAAAATCATGAGCGAGCGGCCTGCACAGTGCCGGAACCTGCGTTTCAGCACGTCGGTCTTATCTATCGCCAACTCAAGCAGCTTGCGCAGATTTTCTTTCCGCAGTTGCACCAATGCGTTCTGCCAGTTTAATTTCTGCGACGCAACAAGATAGAAGTTCTCATCCGTAACAGAAATCAAAATGTTCAGACCATAAAGCCTTGCAAGTACATAAGCGAACGCGCGGGAGAGCGCGTCGTTCACACGCCGCCCAAAGCAGGAGTGGAAAATCAAATAGTGCTTGCCCTCAAAAAATAAATCCTCAATAATTATTTTCTTGTCGTTTGGCAGGCCGCAGTATGCCCACTGCTCGTACATATATTCGTAAACAGAGTTTGTGGCTGGCCCGTCTAGATATAAGTAGTCCGAGATAAATTTCAGGATTTCTTTTTTATTTTTGTAAACGTTGAATTTTTCCTCCAGAAGCCTGCGGAATTTTTGTATGTCCATCGCAACTTCAAAGTTCAGCGGCAGCATGTCCGAGAACCACGCCGGAATTGTTGGTACCATTCCGGGCGCGGATGTGACTTGCGCGACCATTCCCCGCGCGAATCCGTATCTGTATGTGCTTCCGCCTAAAACAAAGATGTCGCCAGACTTCATCCGCTCCAAAAAACCCTCGTCTATCTTGCCGATCGGCTGCTCGCCAATCTTGACGGTGATGTAGCTTTCATCAGGTATTGTGCCGATGTTTGTTGAGTAAAAAACGCGGGCAAGCTTCGAGCGCTTGCCAACCATTCCAGTTTCATTGTCGTACCAGATTTTTGCGTACACATGCCGATACTCAAGCTCAGCATAATCGCCAGTAAGGTATTTTATCACCGACATGAAGTCAGAGTCGGGTAAATCCTTATAGCAGTAGCTTCTTTTTACCGTTGTTTTTATGATGTCGATGTGCTGCCGTTCCTCGATTGCGATTCCGTAAATCTGCTGCGCCAAAACGTCAAGGCAGTTTTTTGGAATTTCGACTTTGTCGATCTTTTTTTCTATCGCGCTTTTCAGGATGAGTGCGTCCTCAATAAGGTCGTCGCGGTCAATTACAATAAATCTGCCCTTGATGTCATCGTGCAGCCTGTGGCCGCTCCTGCCAATCCTCTGCAGCGCGCGAGAAACGGATTTCGGCGAGCCTAATAAAATAACAATATCAATAAAACCAATGTCAATTCCTAGTTCTAAAGAAGTAGAGCAGACAACAACCTTCAGCTTGCCTCGCTTCAGCTTTTCCTCGGTGGACAGCCGCAGTTCGCGGGAGAGCGAGGAGTGGTGCGCCTGAATATTTTCGGCATAGTGCTTTCCGTATTTTGTTTTTAGGTTGTGTACAACGCGCTCTGTTCCTGCACGCGTGTTTGTAAAAATCAAAGTTGTTTTGTGCTGCTGGATGATGTCGTGCAGTAGCTCGTAGGTTTTTTTATCAAGCTCTGCGCCGGTAACATCCATTATGTTTTCAACCGGTGAGATAACTTTCAAATCCATTTTTTTCAGGAACTGCGCGTCCACGATTGATATATCGCGCGGCTCGCCATTGTTCTCAAAGCCGGCAAGGAATTGCGCGATCTCCTCAAGAGGTGCGATGGTTGCCGACAATCCTACTCTGGTGAATGGGCCGGCAAGGTTCTGCAGTCTCTCCAAGCTTAGGGAGAAGTGCACGCCCCTTTTTCCGGAGGCTAGCGCGTGAATCTCATCAACGACAACCCATTTCACATCCCGCAACCTATCGCGGAATTTTGGTGCAACCAATAAAATTGCCAAGCTCTCTGGCGTCGTGATTAGGATGTGCGGCGGCTTTGCTAACATCTTCTGCCGCTCGTATGTGGTTGTATCTTCGGTGCGGACAAGGACGCGTATTCCAAGCTCAGTTTTACTTGCATCTTCAATTTCTTTTAATGGCTCCAGCAGATTTCTTTTAATATCATTGTTAAGTGCCTTGAGCGGCGAGACGTAAACGCAGTAAACCTTATCCTCCAATTTTTCTTTCTGCGACAAATTTACCAGTTCAGAAATAATCGCGGCAAACGCCGAGAGCGTTTTGCCGGAGCCGGTCGGCGCGGAAATCAAAACATTTTTCCGCTTGTGAATATCCATTATTGCGAATTTCTGCGGCGGCGAGAAGGTTTTGAATTTATTTTTGAACCACGAGCTAACCAGCGGATTCAGCTCCGCAAATATTTCTTTGTCGCTGCTCTCTGTCGTCTGGAAGATTACCATTTCAGAACTGTATTCTAAAGCAAACAATATATTAACTTTAAAAAGTGTTCGTTGCTATACCATAACGTTTTTAAAGTTCATGATTTACGTGCAAATATGTCTGCGTTTGGAACGTTAAAGGATATCATTCTCAAATACTATGGCCACACAGTCACGCCAGGTGTTATGGGCTTAGAATTATATAATAACGCTACCTGGGTAGGCCGTGGACCGCGTGTTGCCCTTGGCATATCTGCTGAATTTTCACGGTTCGCAAGTGCGGGGGTTCCCATTTTGGCATATGCCCATTCTCAGGATATTGCTGCAGTCGTGCCTTGGATTGAGTTTGCAGTAAAAAACTATTTAATTTTGACAGCCGGTCTTTTGCCGGCAGTTAATATATTTTCAAGACTTGGAAGACAGCCAGATGTGCCAAAAGGCATCGGTGCAGCTTTAGAACAAAAAGTGCAGGCTCCGCCTACACACCAACAAACGGACCCAAAAGGACTTACGTACTCCGTTCAGAACGCGTAGATTTATGTGTAGCTATTGCTAAATTTTAAAAACCGTTCGGTCAGATGCCCCAAGTCCCCTTTCCGGTTTTCCGTTTAATCTCCGCAATCTCCTTCAGCGCATCAATCTCAGTTTTATTTAATTTATCTTTCTGCTCTTTCAGCTTACGGAAATTATCCTCAGTCATTGCCACGTGTAGCGTGTCGCCCTCGTTTATCTGCCGGCCAACAGTCACACCGTCAACTGAGATCGCAGCCTGCTTGCCCGCGCCCACTTCAGTCATCTTTTCCTTTTCCACTTCAATTCCTTTTACCTCGCCGATTTCCTTTCCGTCTTTTGTCAGGAATTCCGCTTTTGTCCTTAATTTTCCGGCAAGAATTTCAACGCCAAAGACGGCGGGCTTGCTTGCGCGAAACACGTAGCCCTTCAGCACCTGCAGCTTGCAGGGCCAGACCAATCCCTCGAGTTTTTTCTTCTCAAGCTCGGCTTTTATGTTCATGGATTTTTCCTCGTATTTGTCGATTAGGTGGTAAATAATTTTTTCTGCAATCACAGTCACGTTTCTTTCATCTGCTAATCTTTTTGCATCGTCATCAACTTTGACATTGAACCCCAGGACAAACGCAAGTGCTGGATTTTTTTCTAGATTGGAGGCCGCATCCGAAACGTCATTCTTGTTTATGTTGCCGATTTCTGCGCGTTGGATTGGCACGCGCGCAGATTTTAGCATGTGTGCGATTGCTTCTAGGCTTCCGAGTGTATCTGTTTTCAAAATAACGCCAGAAGGTGAGGTCTCGATTGTTGCGCTCTCGATTTCGTGTTCGACTTCCTGCTCTGCCTTTGCAATCTCCACCTTAGTTTTTGCGGAAACAATCGGGACACCAGCCACCGCTTTGTCTAAGTCGTTCGCGAGAATTTTCACACCAGTCGCTGCCGCAACAAACTGCACCGGCTTCCACTTTGTTTTGGCGTCGCGAACCTCCTGCAGCGGCGCGGGTTTGAACAGGCCTCGGACCTTTGATTCAACCAAGCCGCCAATCGTCCCGACAACTATCGTATCGCCAACTTCTAATTTTCCATCGTAGATAATGACATCCGCAGTCACGCCAAACCCTTTTTCTTCTTTTATTTCCAGAATTGTTCCCCTTGCCTGCCCCGAGACTTCAGCTTCTAACTTTTTTTCCAAGAATTTTTGTGCAAGCCCGGTGAGAATGGCCAGCAGTTCCGCCATGCCTTCGCCAGTCTTTGCGGAGATTGGAACGATGGAAATTGTTTTGGTATAATCATCAACGCGCGAGTAAAGTTCAGAGTTAAAGCCGAGCTCGGAGAGCTGGCCAACCAGCTTGTAAAACTTATTGTCAAACTGGTCTTTTGACATCTGCAGCTGCTTGCCGAGGTTTTGCGTAAAAACATTTGTCGTTTGTTCCGTAGCGGCTTTGCCGCGAGGGGCATCTGAACTTGGTTCAGATTGTCTCCAGCCGGCAATCAAATCAACTTTGTTCGCGGCAACGATGAATGGCACTTTGAACGCCTTTAGAATTTGAATCGCCTCGATGGTCTGCGGTTGAACGCCCTGCATTATGTCAATCACAACTATCGCGAGGTCCGCAATCGAGCCGCCCCGCTTTCTTAAATTGGTAAATGCTTCGTGGCCGGGGGTGTCGATAAACAAAAGCCCCGGGATTGTGAACTTCAGCTTGAACTTTTCCAACAGCGGCCCGCAGATTTTCTTGATTGTTTCTAATGGGACTTCCGTGGCGCCGATGTGCTGCGTGATCTGGCCTGCCTCACGTTGGGCCAAAGTAGTATGCCGGATATAATCAAGGACACTCGTTTTACCGTGGTCTACATGGCCGAGTACGGTTATTATGGGTTGCCTTATCATCTTACACCGAACTAATTTTTCAAAATCTATTTAAAAAGAGATGTATATAAATTTATATATGTGCCTATTCCCCGTAATGGAAAGCCTCGTCAGAGCGCTTGTAACTTACCAGCTCGCCCTTCTTGAACCATAGTTTTACCTCGCGCTCTGCGTCCTTTGCGTCAGAAGAGGCGTGGACTAAGTTGTAAATCGCTAAGTCTTTTGAGTCCGCGTACTTGTAGCTGTGATGCGCAAAATCACCGCGGATTGTGCCTGGCAGGGCTGCCCGCGGTTCTGTTTCGCCGCAAATCTTTCTGACTAATGCAATCGCTTCGATGCCTTCAACCACAAGCGCGGCGACAACGTGACCGGACAACATTTTGACCAGTCGCTTCCACACTGGTTCGCCTCTGCGCTTTGCGATATCATTGTAATCATAATGTTTCTTTGCCAGATCCTCGGTTACACGCACAATCTTGAGCGAAGCAATCTTCAGCCCGCGCTGCTCAAACCGCGAAACGATTTCCCCTATTAATCCTCGGGCAACGCCATCGGGCTTGACTAAAACTAATGTACGTTCGATCATAGTTGAACCAGAAATAAGGTGTTTATAAAGTTTAGTTGTGCTTAAAGGCGAGCGTTATGCAGTCCTTTATGCTGGGTGCAAATTCCATTTTCTCTGCTTCCTCAAGGCTGACCCACCTGCAGTCAATCGTGTCTTCCAGCGGCTTGGCCTCGCCGGACTTGTACTCGCACTTGAACACCAGCGATATTACGTGGTGGCCGGTTGAGCGGATGAACGTGTTGTTTGTTATTAGCTCAACGTTATCTTCTATCTCGACTCCGGTTTCTTCCCTGACTTCGTCCTTTAGGGTTTTTTCTATGACGTTGTAGGCGCCGCCGGCAGTCCTTTCAACCTTGCCGCCAGGAATCGTCCACTTGCCGGGCGCATGTGTTTCTTGCCAGCTTCTTTGCGAAACCAAAACTGTGTCGCCTTTGAAAATGACTGCGTTAACAAGAACTATGTGGGTTTGGTTTGTGCCAGGGTCGTGCAGCTTTTGCATAACTTTGACAACGTAAATAAGTTTTAAAAGTTTGCTATGCAGTTGCCTTACCAAGAGACAGGCCAGCCTTCACCCAGCTCAAAACCAAATCAACTTCTTGTGCGGGGTAATGTTTCGCAAGTGCGAGGTGTGTGCCAGGGTCGATGACAACATTTGTAAGCGTTTGACTAGCACCACTTCTTGTTAAATCTGCAGAACTTATTCTCACTAACCTTTCCACGCCTTCAACTTCCTGTTGTTCCGTCTTGCTTCCGTATATTTGATTCTTGTGGGATGGGACATAAGTGCTTCCGACATTTCCTAATACGGCAGCTTCCAGCGCCATCGCGTAGTCCATGGTGAACGGGCCGGCAACCCTGCCGGTTTCGTATGTCCCAAACACAGAGTTCAGTCTGCGCTGGAGTTCTGCAAATCTTGGATGTTTTCTCCACAATGTGTAGTGGCCAGATGTACTTTCGCCCAGCTCCGCGTAGGCAGGCGTAACCTCCGCAGGCGGATTTTTTGCAATAAATCTTTCGGGCCCCATTGCAATTGAGTGAACCATTTCGTGAATCTGGCGCAGCCTGCTGGCTTGTGGAGTTCTTCCCAAAACAACAGGAACACTTCTTGCGCCTTGGTAGTACAAATAGCCGCCGCGAACAACATCATTCGCGATACCAACTGCGGCGCCGATAGTTTCTTCTGGCCGGCAGGCAAACTGATCGCCATCCATACAAGTAATGACATCTGCGCCCCACGTCTGAAGCGTAGAATTATTTAGGAACCAGTGTAGGCCAGTCTTCGGCCCGAAGTCTTTTGGTTCATAAAAAGTTATGACATCAGCTAAACTTTCCCGGGCGCGGTTGGCGAGTGCTCGTTGGTCCGACGCCAACTTGTCTCTGGCAACTGTTAATCTAAAAGCCACCATAATTTCCACATCGCTGGTTTGTCCTACGGCTGGTGCTATCTCTGCCATGTCTGCAACTCTGCGCGCGATGCCCGGTCCGCTAGGACTATCAAGAAGTTCTGCAAGAGCGCCAGCATCCGTAACAGCATGCCTAATAATTAAACCTACTTTCATGCAAATTCGGATGCAAGAGAACTTAAAAAGCTTCTCACTCGCCTATCTCAAACCCGTACTTCCGTTCCTGCTTTCTGATGCTCCTTGCCAGCTTCCTGTACTTAGTGAAGCGCATCCAAGCAGTCCACATCCACCAGAAGCCGATTGCCAGCAGGGCAAAGCCGAGCCAGACATAGTATGGGCCTTTGAAAATCTGGACAACGACGAGGCCGACTGCTATGAATGCGAGGCCAGTTGATACATACTGCTGCATCGTCCGCTCGCGGGAGAGCATGGTCTGCTCCTCAAGCAACAGCAACCCCGGTGACCATCTCGTTTTTCGTTTAACCATTATTTTGCGAACCTCCTGTGAGCAAAATAATTAGCGAAATATATAAGCCTGATGGGTTTCGCTTTATTATTTTGTTAACCTCTTTATGTATGTATTAATCTCGTCACTGGAAATTGCACAGCCAGCAAACTTCAGCGCCCACAGTATTCCGCGCAGCGCCTTCTCATCTGTTCCGGCGAGCAGGCCTTTCCTCCACGCAGCGATTACCAGCTCCGTGCTTCTGATTACAGTGACCTTGCCTTTGATTAATCCCTGCCAGTTTAATAAGTTTTGCTTATTCACGTTTATTTTAGTGTGCAGCTTTGACTCCAGCAGCTGTCTCAGGGAGTTTTGGTCCTCGATCACCAGCCTCATTGTGCGCTCGTCAATCGCGATTGCTTCGCAGTTCTGCTGCAGTGAAACCGCGAGGACAGAAACCTCGCCGGCGTGAATAATTTTTAATGGTTTTTTCCCAACAAAAAAAGTATTATTAACTAAATCGGAGATTTTTTCGGAAAGTTCGGAAACGTGGCCATCCCCAACTAATGTCAGCACGCCGTCCTCCAGCATTTTTCTCAACCGAACACCCTCGTACATAAATCGGTCAGTGACCATCGCCTTGTCTATCGTTTCTGCTTTCACTGTTGTTGTGATGGCAAGCTGGCCACCAAATGCTTCCTTCAGGGCGGGCAGTACGTCGAGTGCTGCGGCTTCTGCAAGGCTTATCAACGTTGATGAGTCGAAGAAAATTATATTCATAAATTCACCCTAACGGACCCGCAGGGGGCTCTGCCCCCTTCAGGTGGACGCTCACCCTGATGCCCCCGATGCCATCTGCGATGGCATTTATCAATTTTCATAGTCATAGGTTCACCCTAAACAGTTTTCCAACTAGCTTCAGCTTGTCCTCGTCCTTAGCAATTGATTCTACAAACCGCTCCGGCTCGGTGCTCTGGCCGGCGGAGGGCATCAAGTCCCACTTAGTCACGTGCATCGCTTCAACAACCTGGCCTAGCGAGAGGCCGTGCTCGTACAGCTTTGTGCCTTTTTTTATTTTAGCGTAGTCCAACAAATCGCCGATGTAAAACTTAATCTGTTTCGTAAACCCTTGAATCTCGCCAAGCAGTTCAGAAACCGAGCGCGAGTACTCTGGCCAGTCCTCCTGTTGTAAATTTCTGACTGCAAAACCCAAATGCACCAAAACATCCTTCGAAAACTTTTTCATCTTCGGGTGCTGTTTATACTTTTCCTGTTCGAGAATTTTGTCCAGCGAGTAGATCGCAACGGCAACATCAATAACGTCCGGATCTTGGTAGATTGACATCGAGTGTAGCAGATGATTCGAGAGCTCGTGCAGGCCAGCTTCGCGCCGGGACTTGATCGCAGCTATCGCGTTCTTGAGGACTGCCAATACATCCTTCTTGGTGGATGGTTCCATGTGGCCAAACTTAATTTAATTAGTAAGATTAAAAGGCTTATGTTTATTTGACAGCGTCGCAAAACGCTTTTAACCTATTTGTAGTTCTGTGTTACATGCCACAACTCCTGTTTCCTTTTGAGTCGCCGCGAAACATACAAAGTGAACTTATTTCAGATGTGCGGGCTGCGATAGAAAACAAAAGGCACTTGATAGCGCACGCCCCCACAGGCCTCGGGAAGACAGCTGCAACATTGGGGCCGGCCTTGACAGCTGCGCTCGAGAAAGGCTACTCAGTTTTCTTTCTCACGCCGAAACATGCGCAACATCAGATTGCAATAGAAACTTTGCAAAAAATCCGCGAGCGCCACAAAATTTCTTTCACAGTTGCTGACTTGATAGGTAAGAAGTGGATGTGCTCCATCCAGGGCGTTGACAAGCTGTCCTCGAAGGAGTTCAATGATTTTTGCAAGAATATGCGCGAGGACGAGAAGTGTCCATACTTCAATGGTGTCTTTGGTAAGAAGGGCCAGTTGCAGGGCGGGGCGATGCAGCTTGTTTCTGAGCTCAAGGGCCGCGGCCCGATACACGCCGAGGAGCTTTTTGCAGCAGCGCACGAAAATTTCTGCAGCTACGAAATTGCATCTTTGTTAGGCAGAGAGTCACAGGTTGTGATTGCAGATTACTACCACATTTTCCAGCCGTCCGTCCGGCAATACTTCCTCGGCAGGCTCCGCAAGGAGCTAAAAAACTCAGTTTTGATAATTGATGAGGGGCATAACCTGCCCAGCAGAATCAGGGACATATTATCTGAAAAGCTAAATGATTTTATCGTTTCTCGCGCGATAAAAGAGGCAAAGTACTATCAGTTTTACGAGCTGGTTACCGCGTTAAGCCAGCTATCAGATGCGTTCAGCAATTTAGCAAAAACATTTTTGTCTGAAAACCGCGAAAATTATATTAAAAAAGAAGACTTTGTTAAGGAGTTAGAAAGCGCAACAGGAAGTGATTACGACACGCTGCTAAATAATTTAGAAGCCGCAGCCGTTGAAATCCGTAAGACCGCGAAGAAATCATTTGTCGGCTCTGTCGCCGAATTTTTGGAAAACTGGCCAGGTTCGGATACGGGCTTTTCTAGAATAATAACAAAGAGATTTGCAAAGTCCGGAAAAAGTTTCGTGGAAATTTCCTACAACTGCCTCTCGCCCGCGATTTCCGCTGGCGAGGTGATTAATGAAAGCGTTTCCACAATTTTGATGTCTGGCACCTTGGTTCCGGGAGAGATGTACCGTGACCTGCTGGGCTTTCCTGCCGAGCGGACAGACTTGAAAACATACCCGAGCCCGTTCCCGCCACAGAATCGTTTAGTGCTGATTGAGCCAAGCCTGACAACAAAATTTACTTCGAGGAATGCCGGCGAGTACCAGAAAATTGCAACTGAGTGTGCGGCGATTGCAAACTCAGTGCCAAACAACTGCGCGATTTTCTTTCCGAGCTATTTTGTGATGCAGTCTATCCTCCCGTTTTTGGAAAATAAAATTAGCAAACAAGTTTTTATGGATAAGTCTGACTTGACAAAGCAGCAGCGCGCGGAGTTGCTTGGTGCGTTCAAGAACGCCGCTGTTTCGGGTGCGCTGCTTTTAGCGGTGCAGGGCGGCTCGCTCGCTGAGGGCATAGACCTGCCTGGCGAGTTCCTGAAATGCGCAATAATTGTTGGCGTGCCGCTTGCAAACCCAGACTTGGCAACAAAATCACTGATTGACTTTTACGATTACAAATACAACCGCGGCTGGGATTACGGTTATATTTACCCGGCGATGACTCGCTCGATTCAGGCGGCTGGCCGCTGTATCAGAAGCCCCGAGGACAGAGGGGCAGTCATCTTTCTAGACAAAAGATTTTCGTGGGGAAACTACCTGAAGTGCATCCCGCCAGAGTGGAAGCCAATTACGACAATGCTGGTGGCTGAGAAGGTGAAGAGGTTTTTTAGTAGTTAACCTGCGTCCTTTGCTAAAGCGTATGTATCCACTGGGAGCCACGTGCGGTTGCCACCTTTCACGAACGCGTGTTCGACAGTTGATGGGAACAGCGATACGCCTGTTGGTAAACCACGTTGTATGTGTACTTGGAATGCGTATTGTAGTCCAGCAGCATCCCCGTGCACACCTAATATTCTTTGAACTTCTGGTGCAACTTGCTTAGCGGTCATCGCGAAGCCGTCTGCATATTTATCTATTTGTTTGTGGTCCCACGGCACGCCTTTGCCGTTGGCTTGCGCGGCGTGTCTTCTTGATTCCGCGATTTTAACGTAAGCACTCGCTGCCGCGGGAGGACCATTTTTGAGATATATTAAAAATAAGTTCGCTGCAGTTGTGGCTATTGCTACTGAGCCAGTTGCATTGCTGATGCCGAATTCTGTTTCGCGGTCCGCGAATATTACTCTCTCCTCAATAGTCAGGAACCCATGTTCATAAGCAGCGGTAAACGGAGTGCCGGTTGTTTTCCCAAACGGATCGCATTTGCCATTATAAAATGGTCCGGTGCTCCAGAATGCTGGCGCGCCAAGTTTTAGTATTTGTCCTATTGTTTGTTCTTTGAGTGGTACTAGCAGCGCTTTTGCGCGCCCCTGTAAATTAGACATTGACTCGCCTAAACTATCAACCAAAAGTGTTTGTGCGACGCGTGATAATTCCTTTATCGTAATACTATCGGGAGGGCTAAACTCAGATTTGTTAAATTTATCTAGGTAATCTTCAGCTAGGTCGCGCAATGTAAGATACAAATGGGATACATCGGGCCAAAGTCCAGCACCCGCACGGTCATTAGTGGGAATAGTTTTAACAATATCTTTGGCAAATTCACGCAGTGCTGTTGCCCATATGCCTTGCCAGGCTAGCGGGTACTCGAATCTAATTGTTGGGAGTTCTTTGTTCGTGGATTGCTGTATAACATCATCGACAGTTCTGGCACTGAATGGCACGTCGCCACTAAGACCGCGCGTTAAATTTGATTCTATCGCGCCAGGATTCGACCAGCCACCACTCAAATGCACCCAGTCAAAATGATATTGTTTCCTAACTTCCTGCCAGCCATCTAAAAGATTATTTCTTGTTCTGCTGCCAAAAATATTTACGCAAGGCCTACCTACCACGCCAGTCTCTTGTAAAATAGCTGCGGGAATTTGTTCTTCTAGTAAAACATCACCAACTTGTTCAGTACCCGGCGTGGGGGGGGGCGGCAGCAGGATTTCTAATACCATGGCACACAATTGCATTTCGTAATAAATTCGGTAACATTAAGCCCATTATTGCGCCTCGTCAAGACGAGAATAGAAAACAATATAAATCTTTCTAAGTCTTCGCCATCCCCTTATACTTCCTAACCGCTTCTTCCTCACTTTGCTTTGGTAGCTCTGTTGCAGTGGGCGTTGCCGGCGTGACATACTGTTGGCTCGGCGTGAAAGTCTGCTGGACTGTTCGCTGTATCTCTGCGTAGTTCGCTTCCAAACTCATGCCAGTAGAGCGCTCAGCCATCCTGAATAAAGTATCGCGCTGCTCCCATGTCAACTGCTCTAAAGTCTGCGGGTTGAGCTGGCTGGCCCCAAACATCTTTGTTTCGAGCAGGTACGCGCGGAACTCGCCGGCCTGCGCAGCCGCGCCAGAGGAGTAGGTCGCCCCAACCTTTCGCTCAGAGTAAGTCTTCTGCTGCTCAGTAATTACCTCGCGCTCGCGTGGCGCAGCAGCTTTGGTGCGCTCAGCCTCCTCTTCTAAAGTAAGAATTGGAGTCGGCGTGACAACTGGCGTGGTGAGTTCAATAAGTTCTTCCTTTGCGTCTTCTTCTATGATTTGGTCGAGCTTCTTGGTTGGGGTTTCTGCTTGTTCTTCAATCCGTTTCTTTACATCTTTTTTTGGCGGCACAGATTTTCTTTTTTCCAGCTCCGCCTTGGCGTCTGCAATTGAAACAGCCGGCTTCACTTTTGTTTGCTTGCTTGCCTGTGCCTTGACATCAACTATAGAAACAGAAATCTTTTCATTTGTCTTCTTATTTTTCATACGTCGTCTAAATCCAAGTGTACATGCCCTTCATCTTCTTAAATTTATCGTAAACATCCGTTGCAACTTTTTTTGCCTTAGACCCAGCATATTTCAGGGCTTTTTGTTTAACGAATTCGCTGGCCTGCTTCTTGCTGCTTGGCATAAATCGCCCCAACCCTTCAGCAGCGTCTGTGAATGGCTTAGCTATGTCACCAAACAGGCCAAACTTTGCTTTCGGTACTTCTACATTTGGCAGTTCGGCCTCGACATCATCTGCATCAAAGTGTGCCAAGTCGTCTCGAAGCTGCAACAGCGTGTCCTCAGTTAGTTTTGTTGCTTGTTTCAGGACATCATCCTCTTCTATGCGTTCTAAATCTTTTTTGCGCCTTTCATCCAGTGAGTAAGCAGTAAAAATCATCTCAAGCGCGCCGCGCTGCATATACCTGCGCTGGTCAACCTGGCCAGGCAGGGTCCGGAAAACAAAATCCGCCTCTATCGCGCCATATATTTTGTCATCGCCGAAGACCTGTGCGCCACCAAATTCCTTAGTCACTTCTTTCGTGCCAAACAGTTCAACAAATATCTGCGCAGTTTCAAATGTGGTCACAAGCTCAGCCTGTGAAGTATATATCGTGCCCCACTCTATTTTAGTGCTAGTCTCGCTTTCGTAGTCAGGTATTTTTTTAGCCATTTCGTCAGGCGTTGGCATTGTCAGTCGTTTGATAGAAAATAAGTATGGCCTGACCCATGCGGTGTAGAGTTTCATTGACGCAACTTCGTGCCGCAAATATGCTTTTTCGATTTCAAATCTTTTTGTCAACTCTTTCTTGGAGAGTTCGCGCCAGTCTAGGTATTCTGTGACGCGGCCGAGCAAAATACGCTTGACTATCATCGGTAGATCCATGCCTACATTCTCGTCTTTTTCGCCGATATCTGTGAGGACCTTCTCCTTATCTTGCATCGTGTCGATGAACATGAATGCATCTCTTAAAGTGACGAAGTTTAACTGCTGTACTAAGTTGTTAATTGAGCCGGCCCCTTTTTTCATGTCAACCTCGGACAGCCAGATGCTCTTCAGCGCCAGATCAGAAGCGCGCCGTTTTTCCTTGTCTTTTGATTCAAGGTCATTATACCGCTCAATGCGTATTTCAAATTCGCGGAGGTCCCAGAGTATGTTTATTATTGTTCGGATGAGCTGGTTTATCAGCGCAAGGAGTTCCTGCGCCCGCTTTTCCAGATTTGTCCTTCGCGCCCCCATGTCGCCAAATATGTATGACGTTTCTGTTGCGGCGAAATACTCTTGCGCCTTTCGGATTTTATAATTTTGATTGAAAAACTTATCTCCCCAGAAAGAAAGAATCCAATAGTAACTGCTCTCCAGGCCTTCAGTCATTGTGTCGAGGCCGAGGAGATATTGCACATAACTTTTTCCTTTGAGCATTCTTGGTGTTAGGAGTACTCGCAGGCGTCTCTGTAGCTTTTCATCTTTTGTGCTGTCTATTAGTTTGTAAACGTAATCGCACTGAGCAACGAGTGGGTCATCGAGTTTCTTGTTTTTTCCAATTCGTCCTAACTCTTTCTTGACATCTTCAATACTAGCAGTGGCCATAATTGTTGTAAGTATTTGTGGCTTATAAAAGTTATGGAAAAATGCGGGCTTAAAACCCGAAGCTTCAGCCCACATTTTTCTATTCCTCAAACTCGCCTAACAAGGCGAGTTTGAGTTATCTTTGGTGAATTGCTGGCGTAGTAATATGTTGCATCTTTAGATGCAACCCGGGGATTGGAAATACCAACAAATCCAAAAGGATTTGTGGTACATCTGAGCTCCACTCAGATTGTGACTAAGAACGAAGGGGGCAGCGCCTCCTTGGGTCTTAGCGTTACCTATTTAAATCCCAAAAGTAGAATTTGACTGAGGTAAGTGGCAATGGGCGTGTTTGATTTTTTAAAGAAAAAAAAGCCGGAAGATGAGTTTCTCGATCTAGGCGGCCCAGGAATTGGCGGGCCAGGCGGGGGTTATGGCCCAGCAGGTGGTTTTGGCGCAGGTGGGATGGCAGGCCTTCCACCTGGCGGTGGAGCAGGCATGCCTTCGATGGGTGGCATGCCACCAATGGGCGGAATTCCGATACAGGGCCCTGGCTTTGATATGGGGCCCAGCATGATGCCACAGCAGATGCCAGCGCAGATGGGCGCGGGGCCGGATCAGGTGGAAAACCTGAGGCGCAGCATCGAATCCCTGAATTACAAAATAGATGCCCTGAAATCCCTTCTCGAAAATGTCGGCGCACGGCTGCAAAACATGGAAGCCGCGATGAAGGCAAGCCCGCAGGAACGTGGCGAGGGTTGGGGCGCGTTCTAGGAAGTTTTTTAAGATTAATTCCTATGGCCTGCGGATGGCTTGGAGAGAAGTAAGTCATCCAGGATATTCGCAGTTCAAGGGAACTAGAGTTCGCGGCTATGATTTTTCCGAAAGGCAGGACGATGGTGGTTTATTGGGGTTGGTGTTAAGCTTTGAAACCGGCAGCATAAAACCTGTGCGCAGAGAGATAGAAGAACTTACTGGCCAGAAGGTGGCTATAACTCAGATTGCCACCACAGATGGTGTGGGCGCGGAAGCAACAGGGCTGCTTGAAATGCGGATGCTCGGCGAGGCATTTCTGGCATACTTAGAAGAAGAAATAGAGTTTAATGTTAATGACCTTACGAGCAGCAGGCCAACCGGCTGGTACAGAGTGGTGTTTAGCAAAACGCCAGTGTTAATAGGAGACCTACCAAATAGATCGCACCGGCAAAAACAAACAACTTTAAAGTTTTTCGACAATAATTATTGCACAATCACACCATAACTCATATAAATCTTTCCCTGAACGTTTACCTGTTGGAAGTGTGAGTTAGATGTGTGGTATAATCGGTTATGTCGGCCCGCGTAATGCTACTGAAGTTGTTGTCAGCGGCCTGAAGAAGCTTGAGTATAGGGGCTATGACTCTTTTGGTTTTGCAGTTAAGCTAAATCCGGACATCAAAGTGCTGAAGCGCGTTGGCAAAATCGGTTCCGTAACTTTGGAAGAGCTTGGCCTGCCAGCCTCAAACATCGCGGTCGGCCACACCAGATGGGCAACACACGGCGGAGTAACAGAAGCGAACGCACACCCGCACGCATCAAATGACGGAAAAATTGTTGTTGTTCACAACGGAATCATAGAAAACTTTCAGGAACAAAAACAATTCCTAGAATCACAGGGCTATAAATTCCAGTCAGAGACAGACACTGAAGTTATCCCGCACACTATTGCGTACCACATGAGAAAAGGCCACAACTTTGTCGAGGCGTGCAAGCACTCGCTGAAACACCTGGATGGCCAGTATGCGCTCGTGGTTTTGAACAAAGATGAAAACAAAGTTGTTGCAATAAGAAAAGAGGCGCCGCTTGTCATCGGTGTCGGCGAGGGCGAAAACTTCATCGCATCTGACATTCCCGCATTCCTCGACTACACAAAAAAAGTAATTTTCCTAGCAGAGATGGACATGGCAGTCCTGGAGGGAAAAGAGGTTTCAATCTTCAATCTCAAAGAGAACTCGTTTGTGAACAGGCCAGTCGATTCTATAGATTGGGACGCGGAGCAGGCCAAGAAGGGAAACTTCGAGCACTTTTTTATGAAAGAGGTGAGCGAGCA
>CAZUEL010000008.1:0-33235 GCA_964619325.1 Candidatus Woesearchaeota archaeon
CCAACCGACTTGCCGGTTCCGCTCCAGTCTGTTGAGCAAACTACCACTTGGTCTGGATCTCGCAATATCCATGTCGTAGTTGGTGGAGTTGCCGCGCTCTTTAGTGGTATTTTTCTATTTCCAATGTTGTGCAAAAACAGCGTGAGATTCTCATTTCCGGTCCCATAATCTGCATCAATCACATTTATTTGCGAAGCCATGCCCTCAAACACGCGGCCCTGATATGATTCAACGCCGCCCTGCAGCTGGCCTTGTATTCGTGAGATCCAGAAGAACGCCGCGCCTGCCGCAGCGACAGTCATCATCAGCAAGAGTATGATTGCAACAATTGGAGTCAGGCCCTTCTTGCTGTTCTTTTTGAAACTCAGAATTTTCAAAAGCTCCATATTACCTCGTTCTTTGGTAGTGCAGGCCTGCAACCCTGCGCGGCGCCATCGGTTCCGAGGAGTGGCCGGTCTTTGATACTTTTAGCATCGCCGTGAGCTCTGTTAACACCTGAACAAGCAGCTTATTCTGCTCGAGCAGATTATCGAGCTTACCCTGAATCTGTTTCAGCGGGTCATCGTCAGGTGCATCCTGCGCGGCTTTTATTATTGCTACGATTTCAGAAACATTTTTCGAGAGCTCATCGAGTTTTGTATGAACGTTCTGCCCTGCTGGCATCGCATCCTGCATTGTACGCTTAAGGCCGGCTATGCTTGGGGCTTCCCGCGGTAAATTAAACTCCTCTGTGGCCATAGTCTAAATTCAAACTTGTTATTTAAAAGTCTTCGGTTGCTGCGCAAACTTTTAAACCTCACTGACTTAGCTGAATTATGCAAAAGCGCGGAGTGGCCACTCTGGTTGGATTTCTCGCCCTATCCGCAATTTCAATAGTTTTGATCGGAGGCATCGTCCTGTGGGCAATACCAAACATACAAAAAGCGCAGAACCAGGATGAAACATTGCGCATCGAGAACCGCATGATCGAGTTGCACAACGCGATAAAAATTGCTGCAAGCGAACAGACAAAGCTGACAGTTCCGTTTTACATAAAAAAGGGTAGGCTTGCCCTGTCCACTAACAGCACCACAAATAATTCTATAATTTACAGTGCAAATCTAAAACTCATAGTGCCATACCAAGGACGTGTCCTCATTGGAAACAACACTGAATTCGGAGTGCTTGGGCAGGACGAACCAGGTTACATAGTAGAACGCGGCGCGTTCGAGGTACTGCTGCACTACATAATACTAAACGATACCGCCACAAAAGATTGCTATGGGATAACGCTTCGGCCCACAGGACAATCACAGGCAGCCATCGGGCCAGGCGACCACTCAATATTTGTCAAATGGGCTGGCGAGATAAATGACAACACCATCACCCACTCAGGCTGCCATAGAAATATAACTCAAATAGTTTCAGTAGAGATGGTTTAGATGAAAACCGGACAACTAAGCACAACATTCGGGGTTTTGATAATTGCACTTTCATTCATGATGATGATCGGCGTTTTTGTTTCTGCAAACATCATGAAATCAAAAGCTACAAAAACAATCGACGACCTATTTGTCGACACAGTAACTAATAAGGTTTTGCTGACTTTAGTCGAAATGAAAGCCACCATTAATACCACCACGGTTTTCAACTTTACACGCACAGTTAGCATTCCCCCGAACATCGGCGACAAAACATACATCATTAGTGGCAAAGGTCAGAGTTTAGAGATTAAAACGTTAGACAAACAATTTATAACTAAACAGACAAACACCAGCGTGCTTCTGCCACACTTAAACCTAATTGGTGCGACCGGAAGTTCTGGTGGTAAACTGAGTTTAAGCTACTTCCGCTGCACCAACGAAATAAGAATTAGCTAGTGCATATTTTATAAACCCGCATAGCTTTGTTGATCTGGCCATGGGACGATTATCTGTATTAGGTTTGCTCGCCAAGGGTGGTTTCAAAGCCCTCCCGCGATCCGAACAAATTACCCAAGTAATCTCGCAAAAGGCAGAAACCAACGAACCGACAACACAGCCACGACCAAAAATAATGCTGCGGGTATCAGACAAGTTGCCTGGCTTTCGCAAGCTAACTGCCGGCAGATTACAGCTGCCTAAGCTGCAAACGTCCGCAGGCAGGGAAGCAACACTGGCGAAATTAAAAACTGCTGGCGATGTGTCACCTTTAATTTCAACAAACTGGCACGGAAAAGATTATGTGCTTGCCACCGCGGACATACACTACAACCCAATTCTAAATCAGCTCGTGTATAATGTTGTTGAGCCAATCCTGTCTGACGATTTGAAAGACCTTGTTGGCAAAACCACCGAGCTGCTGCACGACAGATTGGAAGTGGATTTTAGCAAACTTCAGGAGAAAAAGGAGCTCTACGCATACCTGGATGCGCAGGTTGATGAAGTTTGGGATTATCTCGGCGTCAAATTGAGCGACGAGGAAGCGATTAAAGTAAAATATTATGTTTACCGCGATGTTGTCGGCCATGATAAAATCGAGCCACTGATGCGCGACCCAAACATTGAAGACATCTCGTGTGACGGCATCGGCACGCCAATTTTTGTATTCCACCGAAATCCGCTTTATGGCAGTCTCGCAACCAACATCTGGTTTGAAACAAAGGCGGAGCTGCACTCTTTCGTAATGAAGCTTGGACAGAAGGCCGGCCGCACCGTGTCTGTCGCCTCGCCGCTGCTGGACGCCGCTCTGAGGGACGGCTCGCGACTCCAGGTTACCTATGGCACCGACATCGCAAGGCACGGCTCTAACTTCAGCATCAGAAAGTTCTTCAAAGTACCACTGACGGTAATCGACCTGCTTAATTACAAGACTGCTGATGCATTGGTGTTAGCGTACCTGTGGCTTGCCATCGAACGCCAACTCTCGATGTTCATCTCACGATCGACTGCAGTCGGCAAAACAACTTTCCTGAATGCGGTCGCGCAGTTCATAAGCCCCGCGATGAAAATTGTCTCGATTGAAGATACCGCGGAGCTTCAGCTCATGCACACAAACTGGACGCCGCAGGTCGCACGCGCAGGCTTCGGCCCACCCACACAACGCGCAGCTTCCATGTTCGATTTGTTAACAGACGCCCTGAGGGAGAGGCCTGCCTCCCTCCTAGCCGGAGCAGTTCGTGGTGTTGAGGCAAACGTAATGTTTCAGGCAATGGCAACAGGCCACCCATCATTGTCAACAATACACGCAGACAACGTGAATGCAGTGATTGATAGGCTGACGACAAGGCCCATCAGCCTGCCCGCCTCGCTGCTGCAGAACCTTGACTTAATAGTATTCCTTGATAAGACAAAACAAGAGGGCCGCTTCTCAAGAAAGGTCGGCCAGATAGTTGAGATAGAAGGCTACGACCGTGACTCGGACAAATTAAAGACAAACGAGGCATTCAATTGGGAGCCATCAACGGACACTTTTGTCGCAAAGGAATCGCACCTTCTGAAAAAGATCGCGCACAAACTCGGCTGGACCGAAGAAGATGTGAAAAACGAACTGCTACGACGCGCTGGCCTGCTGGAGTGGATGTTCTCGAACGGCAAACACACGCTGAAAGATGTCACAAAGATGGTAAATATGCATTACTCCGATCCGCAGGCACTGGCAAATGTAATGGCTGGCCTGCCAGTCTGGCCCGGCAAAGGCTTTTAAGGTGTAATTTTGGGTAAAAAGGTGTAAATTAGTGTCTCCAGAGCCAAGCGAAGCTCGGCGAGGCGCAGCGATCGAAGGTTCGCTTGCGTAAAGTGTAAATAGGTGTAGCATGAAACTCATCACAATAAAGATCGACCGCGAGCTCCATGATAAACTAAAGAAAATTCTTGGCAAGGCAGAATTCAAGTACAAATACCCTTCAGTTGCCAGCTTTGCAAACGAGGCGATATTTGAAAAAATAAAAACAATAAAGGAAAAGAAGCTAAACCTTCCAAAACTCAAATGGTAACGTTCGAACACGCAATCTATGTGCTAGCCAGCAGAACATTCAAGCCAGCCATAGAAAAACTGCCCGTATTTGAACGCCTGACTGATGATTTGCGGCGCGCACATATGCGCATAATAAAAGAACAGTGGGCCGGCCTAGTCATGCTCATCGGCGTCTCTGCATTTGTGATTGCGTTTTCATTTGGAATATTTGCAACTTTTATATCTAAATCTCAACTCGCATATCTGGCGTTTGCTTTCATAATCGCCGCAGCGATCGGGCTTGTTGCCGCGACAGTCACGTTCTACTACCCAACCACAATTGCGGGCGACAGAAAGAAAAAAATAGAGAACAGCCTGCCATTTGCTGCAATTTATTTAAACACGATCTCGCGCTCGGGATTTCCGCCGCACACCTTGTTCAAGATGCTTGCTAGATTCAAAGAATATGGCGAAGTCGCGGTGGAAGCAAACCGCATCAATAACGACGTTGAAGGCCTTGGTATGGACTTGCCAGCCGCGCTCGCTCGCGCCATTTACCGATCGCCGAGCAACGAGTGGACCGAGCTGCTTGCCGGCATGCGCACCACGATCATAATCGGCGGCGACCTCGGCCAGTACCTTGCTGAAAAAACAAAGGGCATAGTCGCATCGTACAAGCGAAGATTAAATGATTACAGCAATTTCTTACAGCTACTGATTGAAGTATACATCACGCTTGTAATTGTTGGAACGATATTCTTTATTGTCACCACGTCTATTATGGTTGCAATCGGCGGCATTCCTGTTGCGCTCGTCAAGGCGCTTAACTATGCTGTTGTTTTGCTTGGCCTGCCCGCGCTTACAGCAGCATTCATACTGATAATCAAGGGCGCATCACCCACGGAGGAGTAATGGAAAAGAAACTCAATCTATTTGGCATTTTCAGAAAAAAACTGGAGAGCGAGTTCCTTGGCGTCGAGAAAAAGAAAATACTCGTGACCGCGATACTTGTGCCAATTCCGTTCATAGTATCGCTCGCGCTATATTTTTTCAAAGTGCAGTCCACGATAGTGATCGCGGTACTATCGCTGGGCCTTGTTGCTGCGTTCACGCCGTACCTGCTCTTCGGGTTCCTTGAAGTCCAGGAAATAATAAGCGCGGAATCTGGCTACCCAAATTTCTTGAATGATTTAGGACAGGGCGTTGCATCTGGCATGACAATCCCGCAGGCGATCCAGGTAGCATCAGAGGCGAAATACGGCGTGCTTTCAAAATATGTCCGAAAGTTACAGACCTGGATGACATGGGGCATTCCATTCCCGGAAGCGTGGGCTAAATTCACAAAGCTGCTGCAGAAATCTGACCTGATAAAACGGGTGAACGGCATTATAATGGAATCTTTTATCGCTGGCGGTGATATCGGAGCTGTCCTCTCCACACTAACAACGGACGTTACGTTGCTAAAACGCATTGAGTCTGATAAAAAATCTATGTCGCAGCAAAACATTGTCATCATGTACATGATTTACTTCATATTTTTGGGCATAATTATCGGATTGTACAAAATACTTGTGCCAATTTTGTATGTACAACGCATCGGCGTGTTCGGCGGCATCTCATTGCGGCCGGCAGAGCTGATAACCACAGAATATTTCAAGACACTTTTCTTCCTTATGACAGTCATACAATCCGCTAGCATAGGGTTCATGGCGGGCCAGATAGTAGAAGAAAAACTTGTTGCCGGCTTCAAACACGTAGTAATAATGGTAGCGCTCGGTGCGTTCATATTCTTCGCGTTCATATTCCCTGCAGGCCTCACCATGCAGGCAGAAGTGTTCCCGGAGAGACCGGGCATAGGCCAAACAATAGTTGTGAGTGGAAGTGCATTCTACGAATCACAGCCAGCGTCAGGTGCTAACATAGAGCTGTTGCTGCCGTCCAAAGAAGTTGTCGCAGTTTATACTGACGGCCTAGGAGAATTCCAAACCACATTCAACGCTCCCACGCAGGAAGGCACATACTTGATAACAGTAACTATGAACTATCACGATGAAGTCGCAATTATATCTAGAACAATAACTGTTGGTGGCTAATGTTTCGCAAAAATAAAAAGGGCCAGTCGTTTATAGAATTCCTGATAGCAATATTTCTTTTCTTGGGCATTATTGCAGCGCTGCTTCTATCATCATCGATTAGGATCAAAGGCGAGGTTGAAAAGATAGCAGAACAGGATGCAATACTACAAGCAAATCTTATGGCTGCGGTTGCTATGGGCGAAACTGGGCCTGCGCTTTGGGAATCTGGCGCCACACTTCCGCAGCGATGCGGGTTAAATGACGGGAATGCCCACATATTACTGAACAAAATACGTAAATTTAAACTGTTCAATTTTGAAGATTATGCGGGTTGTCTTGGCATAAACACAAGCTGGCAGCTATCCTACCAAGTTGTAGGTATACCATTCAAGTCTTCTGCTGTTGCAGATGTTAACTGCCCGCTTGCCAGTTCCAGCAACATTCTGCAGATTTGCAACAGCAACGCACAATTAAATATCTCCGCGAATACTAGCATGGTTGGGCCGGTAAAATACGAGATTGAGATGTTTTTTCCAAATATTGAGGGCATAAGCAATTTACAGAACCAATCGTATGCTGGTTCAGCAATAAACATAACAAACACTTCAAACATTTATTCTGGAGAAGCTGGCACCTACGTACGCGGTACCGCTGTCTCTGTGACGTTTAACCTCACTGGCAATACTGGTCTGCAGTGGTTTACAATAATAAGCAATGGGCTGCCAATCAAAGGTTTCATAAAAAGGATATCAACACCACCCAGTATCGAAGTTAATGTAACAATAGATCACTACGAAGCGGTGGATTTTATTGGTGCCAGACTGGGCACAGCAAAAAAGAATTTCGCTGAAGCGCAGCGCTTTGTACTACTAAATACTACCTCAGAACTTGCGCCGGCGATTGTCAGGGTGAGCACATGGCACTGAATAATAAAGGCTTTTTTTATTTAATAGAACTAATAGCAATCATAATACTAGTGTCTGTAATTTGGTACCAGTTTCTAGTTGTTCAAAAGTCATATATAGACTTTCAAGAGCGAGAAAATCTCCGGCAGTACGGCTTCGGTGTTATGAAAGTCCTTGACGATACAGGCGTTTTATCCGTTTACGTCAATACGACTAATTTTGCGAGCACGAATTTTACCGCACTTAGGTCTTATTCCCAGGCCAGCTTCCCAAAAACAACAAAAATACAACTAGAATACATAATTAACTCGACAACCTGTTTCAATCAGTCTGGCGGAATGTTTCTCATCGGAGGTTGTGGCCTCAACGAGACGTACAGACAAAATACCGCGTCTATCTTTTACACATTTTCGAATTCAACTGTGCCGGTAACAATAAGATTACAAATGATAACTCTTCTGGGAGGCAAGCTCGGAAAATGAACGCGCGCGGACAGTTCTGGTTGATGGCAATTGTATTAGCATATTTAGCAATAATAAGTATTTTCTTTTATGTACGCACTGCGGATCGCTCTAGCGTCAACTTATTTGAGCCTACATTTGATTTAGACTTCCAAAACATTGTAAATGCTATTAAAACACAGAATAACTGGTTGAAGGGCAGTGCAAACGACTGGTATGATTTAAACTGGCAGTATCGGCGGCGCATAGATGTCACAACCATCGGCCAGCCAGTAGAAATACCAACAGGAATAGAAACCGGTAAAGTATCAAACTGCATAAACGAACTGCGTGTAACTTACATGAACAAATCTGAAATACATACCAATATATCTGCGACGAGCGCGCCAGGCTGTAACATAACTGTGGGTGTTATTAATGTACCAATAACAGTTTATGTTTATTACGGAAATCCATCAGCAAGCGCACCTTCATATAGGCAAGCAACACCGCAGCAAGGTACAGAAATTTCTGCAGTCATAAGCTCGGAACTAGAAGTTCCAACAAAGGGTCTATGCGCACACATCAACACATTTTACCCACGCTCGTTTTTACAGATGAACTGTTCCCTTGCAAATACAGTTTGTACCGGCGCAAACACGCAAGCAAATGTATCACTTTACATAAAATCTACAGGCTTTGAATACAACGGCACCATAACCCCTGCTTGCCCATCGCCCCCAGCATAGTTTTTTAAAATTTACCGGTTTGGCAATAACATGCAGATCAACCTGCCGACCGCAATCAAAGATTCTTTGCCAAAAGAACTCAGGCCTTGCCAGCAGAAGGCGATTGATGCCGGCTTGCTGGATGGAAAAAGCCTGCTGGTATGCTCGCCAACCGGCTCAGGTAAAACACTCGTAGCGGAAATTGCTGCGGTCAAAAATATTTTAGATAAAAAGGGAAAATGTGTTTATATCGTTCCGCTAAAATCCCTCGCTTCTGAAAAGTTTGAGGAATTCAAAAACAAATATGAAACACTTGGCGTGAAAGTTGCAATCTCGATCGGCGATTTAGATTCGACAGACCCGTGGCTGGCTGAGAAAGATTTTATTATTACAGTTTCAGAAAAACTTGACTCATTGATTCGGCATGGCGCGCCATGGATTTCTCAAGTTGCTACCGTTGTAATTGATGAGATTCATCTGCTGAACGACCCGGGGCGCGGGCCGACCTTGGAAATTTTGGCGACAATGTTAAGAAAAATTTTGCCGAATGCGCAGTTCATCGCTCTCTCAGCGACAATCGGCAACCCGAAAGATCTCGCCTCCTGGCTGGGCGCGGAGCTGATTGAAGATTCCTGGCGGCCGGTGAAATTATACGAAGGAACATTTTTCCCAAATGAAGTTGATTTCTTTGGTGGAAAAGAAAAAATAAACATTCCGGAAAAGTTTTCTGAGCCAGCAGTCCAGCTGGCAGTAAACACGATCGCGATTGGCAAGCAGGCCCTTGTTTTCTGCGCGACAAAACAGTCTGCGGAGTCTATGGCTGAGAAGATTAGCAAAGCAAACGCAGCTGTTCGGCAGGTTGATTTAGCAAAAAAAGTTCTGCACGCGCTTCCGAAACCGACTGTGCAGTGCAGAAAGTTGGCAAAATCAGTTTTACGCGGCGTCGCGTTCCATCACGCAGGCCTTGTGCAGAAACAAAAAAGCTTGGTTGAAGATTCATTCAGGAATGGCGCGGTAAAAATTATCTGCTGCACTCCGACTCTTGCCGCAGGAGTAAATCTTCCTGCATTCCGCGCAATCATGAAATCACTGAAACGTTACTCAGAGAAGTGGGGATACTCTTACATCCCTGTTCTTGAGTATAAACAGATGACTGGCCGCGCTGGCAGGCCTGGCATGGAGGCATTTGGCGAAGCCATATCCATCGCCAGCTCGGAGGATGAGGCGCGCGAGATTTACGACAAATATATTTGTGGTGTGCCAGAAGAGATTGATTCAAAGCTTGCGGTCGAGCCAGTTTTGCGAATGGCGATCCTTGGCTTAATTGCATCTGGCTTCTGCAGGACTGCAGAATCAGTGATAGAATTTTTTGGGGATACGTTTTACGGGTTTTCATACGCGAACGATTATGAAATTAAATCTAAGATTATGAAAATTCTGCAGAAATTAAAAGACTATGAATTTATCGAACATAACGCGGAAAAAATTTATGCAACTTATCTTGGCAAGCGAATTGCTGAGCTATATTTGGACCCGGAGTCTGCGTTCACTTTGATTAACGGTTTGCGGATTGGAAATGTAGCGGAAACAAAATCTATTTCTTACCTACATCTGATTTCATCAGTAATCGAAATTCCTAATCTGCGGTTTAGAAAATCCGATTCTGAGTTTTTGCAGGAGAAGCTGATCGAGCTCGAGCAATACTTGCTAGCCAAGCCGCCATCAGAGTTCTCGTGGGAGTTTGAGGAGTTTCAGAATTCGTTCAAAACCGCTCTGTTGTTCGAGGATTGGATTTCGGAGACGAGCGACGACGACTTGATGGAAAAATACAAAATCCGGCCTGGCGAGCTTCGCACAAAGCTGGCAAACGCAGAATGGCTTCTGTATTCGTGCCAAGAGATTTCGCGGATTTTAAATTTCAAGGATTTGATCTCCGAGCTAATCAAGCTGCGCGTGAGAATGAAACACGGGTTGAAGGAGGAGCTGTTGCCGCTGAAAAAGCTGAGGGGCATCGGCAGGTACAAAGCCCGCAAGATGTTTGGGGCTGGCCTGACAAACCTGCAGAAAGTAAAAGAAGCAAAATACGAACTGCTTGCCAACCTGATTGGCCCGAGGACTGCTGTCAAGGTGAAAGGGCAGATGGGGGAGAAGATTGACGTTCAGAAGTTTGTGAAGATTGGACAGCAGGATTTGACAAAGTTTTAATATGCGCATTTCTTAATTCCGACATGATCAATACATCCAAAGAATTGCCAAAATTTGTTGATAAGCCCGATAAGCACGTTAAAACTAAATCATTTCGGTTGGCAGTTCTTATTCGTGGCAGTGAAGATGCAAAAAAGCTAGCTATTTTCATCCCTGGAAGATTGGACACAAAAAATTACGCCAATTTTGTTTCTCATGCAGATTATTTAGCAACACAGGGTTTCTTAGCTGTCGCTTTCGATCCGCCCGGCACGTGGGGTAGTCCAGGAAATATTAATCTCTTCACAACCACCAACTACCTTAAAGCCATAAATGAACTTATTGAGTATTTCGGTAATAAACCAACTTTACTAATAGGACATAGTCGAGGAGCCACTGCCGCAATATTGGCAAGCATATCTAATCCACATGTGATTGGAATTATACCAATTATGGCAAATTATGGAGTGCCTACTGCTCCAAGCAGCCAAGATGTAAAGCAAGGTTTTAAAATCGAACTTAGGGATTTACCGCCCGGTACGTCTAAAACACGTGTGCGAAAAGAATTTGCATTGCCGATTGCCTTCTGGGAAGATAGGAAGCGATATAATGTTTTACAAGCTTTGAAAAGTTGCACTAAACCAAAACTCTTAATCTACGGAAACAAAGATGAATTTACTTCGCCAGAAGAAGTCAAAAAACTATACAAAACTATTCCCAAACCAAAAATGATTGTAGAAATTAAATCCAAACATGAGTATCGGTATGATCCAAAAGCAATTGAAAAGATTAATGAAGCAATTGAAAAATTCTTACAAAAATTCAAAATCTAGCAAAGGGTTTTAAAACGTTGCTTTGCCTTGTAATTCGTGGGGCTGTAGTCTAGCTTGGTAGGATTCATGGTTCGGGTTACCGAAGGGTGAGAAAAACTGTGCGACCCCAGTTCAAAAGAAATGAAAATCTGGGCAGCCCCACTCTATTTTAAACATTAATAACAATTGCAACGTTCAGCACAAAAATACTGAGGGCAAATTATAATTTTCTTCCGTAACCGACACCGACCAATTCAACTTCATGCATATTTCTTGGATCTAAATTACCTAATTTAAGCTCACCAACTTGTAAGCTTGCTAACACCAATATCTCATCTCTTACACCATTCATCATTGTTCCTCTGGCATAGAATGTATGTACTAGCGCCGTTTTGCCAACGTGTTCGCCAAACTCAGCTGGCACATCTGGCAAACTTATGCCCCTAATACTGCTCAAGAGTGTATCTGGGATGAGCGCAACTTGAGATTTTCCTCCGCGCACGGTTGGCGGTAAGTTAATCCATGCAACTGGAGAAGTGAATCTGCAATCTGGCTGGCGATACAATCCTGTATCAACGCCCGCAGCATGGATGTAAAATTCATCCGAACTGGTGGGCCCGCTAACCGTCAAACCACCTATGCCGCGCCAAGAACCATTACTACTATGAGCAATTTTAGTCGGAGCTAAATCTAACACGCGACCTGCTGCCGAATCTACTGGCTTAAATCCATGCGCTCTAAAAAGTGCACCGCCCACATCATCAAAATCGCTCGTTTGGCCTTCCAAGGTTTCGGAGGCAATTATATACTGGTTTTGTAAACCTGCCATGCAAATTCCGAGTGCAATGGTTTTAAAAAGCTTATGCTAACCGACCTTCCTCGCTACAACAATAAACGCAGTATGCCCCAACATCTGGTGCTCCGGACGGGCAAGCTGTCTCTCTCCTTGCTCAGACGCAGTCGGCCCCGCATAAGAGCGCTTCTGCGATGTCTCAATCTTCCACTCCCTCTGAAGCGTTTCCACAACCTTCTCGAGTTGCCAGCCTGCCACGAGTTTTCCAACTAATTCGATTGCCTGCGTTATCTGCGGGCAGTATGCAACAAAGTATCCGCCAGACCGCAATGCAAGGCCGGCAGATTTCAAAACCTGCCAAGGCTCTGGCACATCGACTGTTATCAAATCAACGTCTTTCTCTGATATTTTTGTAATTGCGTTTTCGTTTTTCGCGAAAACATTTTTTAAACCAAAAAATTCAAAATTTCTTTTTGTAATTTCGTAAAAATCCTTTCTGATTTCATAGGCAGTAACTTTTTTGCAGACATTCGCTAACTGTGCAGCAAGCCAGCCACTTCCTGCGCCAACATCAACACAGACAGAATCTTTTCCAATACCAGTCAGGGAAACAATCACTGCAAAATCCTTTGGCAGAATTACAGCAGGCCCACGCCTGCAATTCGCAAGCAAGTCATAGAACTGCGGCTTTGCCAGAATAATCTTGCGGCCAGCAGTCGTTTCAACGGCAGAATTGTAATTTTTGCCAACAATTTTTTTCAAATCCAGAACGCCAAAGTCAGACTGCCAGCTGCCCTGGCCAGCAACAACGACTTTCTGCCTGCCACCACACAATACTAAGACTTTGTCGCCCCTGCGGATTTTCATGCAAAAACAAGCAAATATTTATTTAAAAGCCTATCAATGCTGACAAAAGTTATTTAAATCCTTTGCCATAGTTATTTGTATGGGCGTTATGACGGGTGGTACCGGCTGTACCGGTTTTGGTAGTACTGGCGGAAGTTCTAGTCCAAACGGTGGAACGCTCACAGAAATGAATAGCAGATCTGAAACAAATTTATTAGAGTTATCAGATATTGTGCACAAAGAAATAGCAATGGCGCATCCCAATGAACGCTTTGCTTGTTATTGGCGTCTTGATGGCAATCGCACCTGGAAGCAAACTTTGATTAGGCGCGGTATGTGGGGCTCTTACTCTTTGTGGCTCGGAGCAAAGCGTATATTAGACATTGAATTATTAGGTGTTTCCGAAGGTTTGGGCGTTCGTGAAGACAGATCGAACTGGGCAACATTTACAATTGGCAATGGTAAGTATATCACAGCTAGTGTAATTGCTCAATTACGTGCGGCTGGAGTTAAACCAACACAAATAGAATATTCAAGATAATATGCTAACTAGTCAAACGGCACTTAAACTTTAAAAACCAATCTTTTCAGTGGTTTACATGGAAGAACCGCCAAAAAGCAGCTTTCTTGAGCCGCTAAAGCAGGTCTACGAGCACAAATATAAGATGCTCATGTTTATCACAATCGGTTTATTGATATTATCTTTGGGCACGCTAGCATACCAAAAAGTAACAACCGGCGAGTTCATACAGAAGGATGTCAGCCTGAAGGGCGGGCTGTTAATCACAGTCCAGACAGATAAAGCATTTGACACGGATATCTTAGAAAGCAAGATAACTACAGAACTTGGCATATCTGCAAACGTCGAATCACTGACCGCGTTGGCTGGCCAGCCGCTCGGTTACACAATTGAGCTAGAGAAAACAGACAGCAAGGCCGCGCTTGCAGCCATCGAAAAAATTACCAGTATCCCGTCGAGCACGTACACCGTTGAAGAATCCTCATCCGCGCTGTCAGAATCATTCTTCAAAAGCGTGGTCAAGTCAATAGTAATCGCGTTTATATTTATGTCTGTGATGGTGTTTGTGTATTTCCGCCTGCCCTTCCGCTCGTTCGCGGTGATACTGGCCGGCTTCTCAGATTTAATAGAAACAATCGCATTCATGCAGATTTTTGGAATCAAACTTTCAACCGGCGGCGTTGCCGCGCTGCTCATGCTGATCGGCTACTCCGTCGATGCAGACATATTGCTTTCCGCCCGTGTTTTGAAACAACAGCACGCGTCCACGATGGACGCAATCTACGCGTCAATAAAAACCGGCCTCACAATGCAAGTTACTGCTGTCGCTGCCCTAGCGGTCTTGTACATCGCAACGCCTGCAGCGATGTTAAAACAAATCTCAATCATACTAATTATTGGCCTGTGTGTTGGCATGCTGAACGCATGGATACAGAACGCTGGCCTGCTGAGAATCTATCTGGAGCGCAGAAAAAATGGCTGATTTAAAAGAGAATCCTACGGTCAAGATATTTACCTCATGGCGAGTGATAATACTAATACTCTTCCTTCTTGCCTCTTATGTTGCAATCTCGCCGAAGTTTGGCGAAACAGGTTTGGCGATTTCTGATGTTCGATACAACAGCAGCGCGCAGATTAACGGCCTGCTTGCAGGGGTAACGCTCCACACAATAAATGAGCAGCTAATAACAAGCCAGCAGGAATTCCAGAGTAAAACATCTTTAATCAAAGATGGCGATCTCGTGCGCGTCGAAACGAGCAAAGGGACATTTGTATTCAAGGCCGGCACTTTTGAGAATGCACCGGATCTCGGCTTCACAATCAAAAAAATTCCGAAGTCTAACTTGCAACAAGGCTTGGATTTGGTTGGCGGCGTCCGCGTCCTACTGAAGCCGCAGGAACAGCTAACGCAACAGCAATTCGCGGATGTTGTTGACATCACAACAAAAAGGCTGAATGTTTTTGGCCTAAAGGAAATTAACGTCAAACAAGTTTCTGATTTGGAGGGCAACCGCTTCTTGCTCGTTGAGATGGCAGGCACCACTAAAGGCGAAGCAGTCAACCTAATCTCCCAACAAGGCAAGTTCGAGTCAAAGATTGGGAATGAATCTGTATTTGCCGGCCCGGACATCAAGCAAGTTTCGCGCTCTTCACAAGAAGGAGCTGGCATCCAGGGCTGCAACGAAGCGCAGTCTGGTGGCGGCTGGCTCTGCAGATTTTCCTTCCCAGTCACAATAAGTGTTGAATCCGCAAAGCGGCACGCAGCGATCACCGGCGCGCTCGACACACAGCTCGTGGGCAATGAGCAATACTTGAGCAAAAAGCTCGACTTGTATCTAGACAGCGAGCTGACTGACTCACTATACATCTCCGCAAGCTTGAAAGGCTTAGAGACAACCACATTCACGATCCAAGGCTCAGGCTCAGGCAACTCAAAGCAGACTGCGTTCAATGACGCCCTTGCCAACATGAAAAAATTACAGACAATTTTGATCACCGGCTCGCTCCCAGTAAAATTAGAAATTGTAAAGACTGATGTTATATCGCCAGCACTTGGAAAGGAATTTTTACGAACTACGATAATCGCACTAATTGCTGCTGTAATTGCAGTTGGTGTCATATTAGCAGTCAGATATAGACGCACGGTAATCGCGATCCCGATTATGTTAACCTCGCTATCTGAAATTCTTATTATTTTCGGAGTTGCCGCACTCATAAAACAGAGCATTGACCTTGCTGCAATCGCAGGCATCCTGGCAACTGTCGGAACCGGCGTTGATGCACAACTCGTTATCACGGATGAAGTGCTGACTGGCGGTCAGCAAGCAGCCTACAACTGGAAAGAAAAGTTAAAGCGCTCGTTCTTTATCATCATGGGCTCATACTCCACTGTGATTGCGGCAATGATTCCGCTGCTGCTGATTGGCGCAGGCCTGCTCAAGGGCTTTGCCATCGTAACAATAATCGGCGCCACGATTGGGGTATTCGTAACAAGGCCAGCTTACGCGAGGATTATTGAAGTGCTACTGAATAGGTAATTTTAAAAGGGTTTAATGGTTCAAAATAATATGAGTGAATTAACGGGCGGCCGAACCCCGCGCGGCGGGGATGGCGGCGGATCCAGACTTACAGCTACCGATGGAACACCATTTCAACAAATGTTCGTCGAGAGCGTAGTAAGGATTGCACTCGAGAGGCACGGCTACGACACTGTAAAGAGGCCAGGCGAAGAAGCTTGGGATGTTTTATATTATGGTCCGCTTGGCTGGCGTAAACTCTTTGGGAAACAGCCATTGGTTGTGGGTATTGTGGACACAACAACAGCCGATATGCGCACCGGCGCGCGTGTTTTAACATTTGGTGATCCATCCGGGTTAACAAAAATTATTGGCAGGTGTGCATTGGAGAACGGCTTTCGCGCCACATATGCGCCAGGTTCTGTGCCTCGATTCCTTTACACGCCGGCCAGCTAGTAAACCACAGTATATTTTAGTTAACCCTAATATACCTCAGTAAGCTTTAAATATGTGCTTTGTAGTTTAAGCTTGGGGTAAATGGCCACACTAATCAAGGTTAAAGAGCATACTAAAACCAGATTAAAGAAATTCGCGGTGAAGCGGTTTGGCGATGATGTCGGGAATGCAACTACTTACGACGCAGTTATATCGGTGCTTTTGAAAGAGGCAGAGTCAAAGCCATTTGATTTTAATAAAATTTTAAAGTTGATTGAAAAGGGGGCTGCCAAATAAAATGGTGGTGGAAGATCTAATTCCAATCCGAGTAGCAGAGAAGAACCCAATCGACATGCTGCCAATCGCATTCCTTTATTCCACCATTGCCATATTCTTGGCAGCCTGGATTTTCCCTAGCAATGCTGCAATCGTTGCTGTCTTTCTAGCAACGCTGGCCTGCATGCCACTCATGCTCAACCTAATTGGGTTTGAAAAAGAGAAGGAGGAGATGCACCGCGATTATCTGAAACGCGTTGTCTACTCATTGTTTGGCGGGGCAAAGAGCCATGGTGCATCCGAGCCTGCCGAACAGCTGCTGCCGTTCTTCATCTGGCTGTTCCTCGGGCTTGCGGTCGCGTTCACATTTTGGTTCGCAGTCCTGCCAAAGGATTTCGCGGCAAACCTTTTCTATGTGCAGCTCAACACAATCAAAGAGATAAATCTTGGATTTTCCGGCAACTCCGCAGCAATCGGCCTGTTCTTCTCAAAAATTTTATTAAACAACATCAAGGTTCTGGCGTTTGCAGTTTTATTTTCAATCATCTACGGCGCTGGCGCGATTTTCATATTAGTCTGGAACGCCTCTGTAATCGGCGTTGCTATCGGCGACACGATGCGGAACGCACTTTCCACCTATGCGCCCGCAATCGGGTTTGTAAGCATTGCCGGCTACTCCACCGCAATCGGCTCATCTCTGATGCGGTACATGTTGCATGGAATTCCAGAAATACTTGCCTACTTTATTGGTGCACTGGCCGGCGGCATGATATCAATCGCGGTCGTGCGGCATGAGTGGAACTCAGAAAAATTCGAGGCAACAACTTATAATGCGCTGGGTTTAGTAATAATGGCAATCTTAATATTAGTAATAGCTGCAATGCTTGAGGTTGCGGTCTCGCCGCTGATAATTGTAAAATGAACCACTGTCACAAATTAACTAGCAAAGGCATAACCCCAATAGTTGCGGTAATTCTGCTGCTCATGATGGCAATCTCTACTGCATCTGGTTTGTTCTACTGGCTCTCCCGCGTACAAAACCAGCAGCAGGGTACAGTAGAAAATTACCAGACAACACTATTTGAAAATCTTGTCGCTTCTGCAGACATTATGAGTGCCAGCTATGCAGACCAAGGTGAGAATATTAGTATAACTTTCCAGAACACCGGAAACCTAAAATTACCCTTAATTAATGGGAGCGTGAAGCCGACGACAGAGTGGGTTTTGTTCGATCCGGACCAGAAAGCGATCTGCGCAACAGATTGGAGCGGCACCGGGACAAATATCAGGTGCATCAGCGGCTGCGGCCTGACAAAACAGATTGAAGTCGGCCAGATATTACGAGTCGTCCTGTCACTTAACAACTCTGACTGCGACATACAGGCGGTTACAAACAACAGCGTACTCTCCTTCTCTGTTTCACTATCTGGCAAGGCTACAGCAACTGGAAGCTTCCTAAAGGCAGGTGGATAATGTTGACTAAAAGAAAAAACGGAGTGACTGCGCTCATAGCCTTGATTATGATATTGATGATGGCAGTTGTACTATCGACTGTGTTGTTTTATTGGCTGACCCGCATACAAAACCAGCAGCAGGGCACTGCCGGCCAGGCACAAGAGCGACTGTTCGACACACTGGCGAGCTGTCTCAGCGTACCGACTATTGACTACAACACGTTGGATAATCAGTCAAATGTAATTATACAAAACTGTGGTAATACTAAAATAGATTTCGGCGATACACGAATACCAGATAACGCGATACTAAGCATAACTGGCGAAAATCCATGTAACATTAACATAAACAACACAATGTGCATCGGCTGCCCTGTCACATTGCAGCCTGGCGAGGTGGCAACACTAACATTCAACTGGACTGCCGTACCAAACTGCGCGAGTTTGGTAGTAAAAGGAGTCAAGCACCAGATATCATTCTTCGTAGACCGCAGGGTTACCGCCTCACGTGCATTCATACCAGATGATGTGCTGAAGTGCGGGGTGAGTATTACGAATAATTCAAATCTATCTTCTGGGGTGATTGGCGGGAATGTTAATGCCTGCTTCAACTTAACTGTATTTAACACTGGAAACGCATTGGATGTATTTACTATCAACAATTCAACAATTGCGGGGGATGCAAGCTGTGGTACGCCCAAGGTTGGCCAGCGAGGTGGAACTTCTGTTTTAACTACCACTTGTAATAAAAATACCGCTGCCGCCGGAGTCGCAGTAACCAACATCACAATCAGCCCAAAATCCTCCACAATAATTTATGTTAATCAAACTGCTGGGGATGTCGCCACAACTACTTGTAACGCTACGATCACACTAGCATCGACGAACTGTGCATCTAAATCCACAAGTGTTATCACGCAGGTCCAAGCCGCATAACTAATTGTCTTTTGTCACAGTATAATCGCCACCGGAATATCCAATCGTAACTGGCAAGCCAGATTTATGCGCAGTAAATACAGTGGATGCAAGTCTTAACAACGCGGTTCGCGCCTTCGTGGACTCACCCATAAATGTTACGTCTGCATCGGGATTATCTAGCAGACTTGGAATGCCACCCGCCCTAGCCGCTGCAGGCGTCAAATTAAATGCGTTAATTATATTTGTATAATTTTGCTCTGGAAATAAATTCTCTACATCCAATAAACTAACTAGTGATTGTCTTACGTCACGTACTAATCTAGCCACACCCAACTTGGATTCGTAGTCTGTGGGCTCTGTCACAACTGCACGTAGGCCTGCTTTTAGAATAGTATAATCGCGCATAACATCTTTTGTGTATGCTTTTTGAGCTTCACGAAAGGTCATAATGTTTGCCAACTCCACTAAGTCATCAGTTCTTATATACGGAACAGTTAACGTCGTAAACTCTTTGTACTTGTCTCTATCCGCCTGTGCTATCGACTGATCGTTAATTATTTTATCTATTGCACGTGCCAGCCCTATCCTAAAGTCAGTTACGGTTATATTTCTACCAGCCGTATCTGTATCTGAAGCGCCGCTGCCGTTTGAATAAGATGAAACTATTATTGCCATGTCCTGCACGACAGCCCAAGGATCCCCGGCATGTGGCTTAATAACTGAATCATACTGCACATCAACCTGCACCATCACATCTGGCGTGGCAACTTTATCATCATTTAGTATCTCCTGCTCGAGTGTTGCATTGTCCATCAAATTCAGGTAGACCTTGCCGTCCCCGCCAACCCAAAGCTCGCCATCCGCTCGGGCAGCATCATGCCATTTCGGAATTATGTTGAACTGGCGGTTTACTTGTACCGTCTTGATTACTAGAGTTTCATTGCCACCGCCCTGCCTCTCCAGCAACATCTCCAGAGTGACGTTGCCATCTGAGACCTCTGCCTGCGACGTAGGTAGGCTAGCAGAAACTGAAATATTCTTTGCGGGTTGCGGCAGCTGCACTTTATCATATGTTTTTACAACGCCACCAACAGCATTCAGCAATCTAAATGTATATGCCTGATACGTAGTGTCTTTATCCATGCCAGAAACATTAACAGCTATCACACCACCATTTTGAACTAGTGGGTTATACAAAGCAGTTTTCCTTGTCAGATTAATCGGATCATCCGGCACAACAACCTCCTGTGATTGGACTAGCGCGGGATTACCCGCAGCATCTCTCACTGTTGCAGTTACATGATACCTGCCAGGCGTGCTTTCCTCAGCATCAAACGCCGCAGTAACTTTAGACTCGCCAATCTTTGCAGATCCGGAGCTGACCGGTGCCTGCCCTTCCATCGCAACTTCTAGACTAATTGGAGTGTCACTATCTGCAGCAGTCACATTCGCGCCGGGCCTATTTGTGTTGTTTCCAGTTATTTCAAACGCTAATAGTGCGGGGGCATCATTCATCGCCATCAGCACGCCATTCCACAACTCACGGGTCTGGCCATTTGGTGCGCGGTAAATAACTTTTAAGTCATACGGCACGTTTGGATCTTTTCCAGACAGGCTAACATTATATTGGAATCTCTCGCCGACGTGAATTGCCCGTTCTTCAGACAGGCCTAGCCTTGTGCTCAAGAATTGAACACTGCCATCCAAGCTGCCATTTGCATCATCAACATCGGTAGGCAGGTGAACACTAAAAGTGAAGTAGTCCCGCGCGAGGCTTGCATCCGGCGTAACAGTGACCGGAATATCTGCCGGAAGATTGTCCTGTGCAATTATACGGGCTTCAAGTGTTGCCGTGTCGCCATACTCGTTCTCAGCAATTACAGTAATTGGAATCTCGCCTTTGTATTTCTGCACGTCAAGCAGTGCCTCTTGCACTGTTGCAAAATCAACCACAGATGAGTCCGCAGCATAATCTAAAAGCGACTCATTTTGTGGGCCAAGAACCCGTACGTGTTTTATTTTTACATTCTCAGAGCCGGAGCTAACAATCAGACCCGCAGGCTTATAAATATCCACATCTGTCTGCTGCATCGCGCTCGCATTGAACGTTATTGTTGGTGATTTGTAAACTATAAACTGCTGTGCGTCCGACAGGCTTCCAATAATACTTTGATTTGTAAAATCAAAAGGTCTCAACGCAAGTTGGTGCGGCCCAACAGTAAGCCCGTAGAGTGGGCTCTCGAAATCGAACAATTTTTCGAGTGTTGTTCCGTTGTTTGTAGTAACCCTCTCTAAAAATTGTCCATCTAACTGGAGTTCAAACCCACCTACCCCTGGGGTTGGGTCGTTTGGCTTGTTCTGTGCGAGAGCAAGCAATCTGTATAAGTTCTTGCGTGTCTCATTGGCCTCCCTTGTCAAGGCAAGCTGGCTCATTATCGGCGCGAGATTGTCTGGCGTTTCCACCGGTATGTTGTTCACAGTATTATTTCCGTTGCCGGTGTGATTTCCATTACTTATTGGTATTTTTGGGGTTACGAATAATTTTACATCGCGCTGTGCAAACCCGCCCTTGCCATCTGTTGCAGTCACAGTTAATACATAATCACCAACACCAAACGATTGCACATAAAGTCTGTTTCCTTGAAAGTGCGCACCCGGCGTCACGTTTTGCAGGCCAAGCGTAACATTATCGCCATCCGGATCTGTTACATTGAATGGTAACTCTAATGTTTGTCCAAACTCAACGTATTGGTCAGCCACACTTGCAATTATTGGATTGTGATTTCTGCTATTTGTTGGTTTTGGCGGAGTTGGCGGTGCAAGCGGGACAAACAATTGCGGCAGCGTGAACATGCCTAAAATTCCCGCAACAGTGAGCACAGTACCGGCCACACGATATATTGTTGACTTGCCTGCTTCTTCTTGAACACCAATCAACGCCTTTGACATCTCGTCATATAATGGTGATTTAACATCTTCGGGCAGTTTTGTGTCGATCTTAGCTATCAAGTGCGAAAAGCTTCTGAGAACTGGCACTTGCGCGTCCACACGACTTTTAAGCCCGAGTGGAAGCGTGCCTTGGTAACGTATAACTACGGACGTACCAGTTCCTTTTACTGGCATTACACGAAGCTTCTCCTCGCCTAACTTGTAAACACCCGCGCCGCGCTTAGCAAATTCTGCAGCCACGCCATCGCTTACAAGTTCGTCAAGACCCTGAGAATTCGCGAGTGTCTTGCCATCACTGTTTCTAGCAAAGCCTATGCCGATTACATTAGGCCGATAGAAACCGGAAAGCGTGTCAATGATTTTTCTCCCGAATCCGCGCGCATCTTTTTGTCGTTCTGCAAGACTTGCACTTATTGCAACTACTGCGGCTTGTACCGCTTGTTCGGCTTGTGCATCGCTCATTGGCGGGGCAGAAGGCGGGACTACAGTTGGGGGCGGCAATGGTGCTTGTGGAGTTACTGGTAGTGTGGGGACCGGCGTAATAGTGGGCGCTTGCGGAGGAGCAGTTAGTGGCGGTGCTGGCGTTATTGGTGGCGCGACTGCAAGGGCAGCTGGCCTTATTGTTACGGTGGTATCACCTTTTGTTACTGTTACTTCCATCGGCACTCCTGCTTTCATTTCTTCCAGTGCTGCAAGTGCTTGGGCAAATGAATCTTCTGATTGTCCGGTCTGTGGCGCCGGCGTTTGTGGTGGCTCGCCCTTTGCCATACTCATTGTTTTTTCAACTTCTTTAACGAGGTTTACTGGTGGCTTTTGTTCAGCTAGCCTTATCGGTGCGGGCTGCGGAAATGCTGGTGGTTGCGATGGAGTTGTATCTATCGGTAACTGTCTATCGCCAATCTCACCGCCGCCTCTTTGCCTGGGCAATGGTTTTCCATCTCCATTACTACCCATCGGGCCGGCCACATAAACCCATGGCTGGCCAAATCTATCTTTTTCCAGAATAACATTTGCATGGCCAAAAGTTCCCAACAGGCCAACCAAGTCTGGCATAAGGTAACCTATGTCCAAGCCGCGTTCTTGTTTTATGCCCTGTACAAACCCGTGAAGATCGTGCAAGAATCTATTTGGATTTCTGTAACTCAATATCCAACCAGTACTCGTATTTGCTATGTCTAAACCCGGACCGGTCGCATTTGATTTTATTGGTTTGCGCGTTACTCTTTGCAGCAGATGCCTGCTCGAAATTGCATCGTACGCAACAGGGCTTAACAGACCATCGTTCTTAACGAGGCTGCCAATACTAACTAAATTAGTTCCGCCAAAGAGAGTTGAACTCCGCGGCACATAAAAAGATGCCAAGCGATCAAAGCTTTCAGCATCGCCGCGGACAAATGCAAGTCTTGCCCCGTAAATTAATTGTTCTGCAAGTTCCGGCCGTATGATTGTAACATCCTTGCCCTTAACATTCATTTGCACTGTGTTAAGCACAGAGCCCACACCAGTACTAAATATCCGCCCAAGGCCCTTGGTTTGAGATCTACTCAGACGTAAGCACCTGCTTCCGGAAGTATTTGCTTTAAACTCGAATCCTGCATTTCGTAATTGTGTTATAGCTCCTTCTAGGCCTTTACGCGCGCCGGCCTCCTTTGCCAAAACTTCCGCAGACCAATCAGCAACCGTCTGTCCTCGGTCCGTCTCCCATGGGTTTGATGCACCAGCTCCCAAAATAATTGATTTAGTTGGTTTAGTGCCCTCAGTCGTTATAGGTGTATCTATGTGAATTCGCATACATAACTTGAACTTTTTTAATTTATAAAGCTTTCCATATTACTATGAATAATTTTTAAGTTAATTAACTTTTTAATCTGGCAGGTTCACCAATTGTCATGGCTACTAACAAGCTTGGCGCAAGCTATGTGCTCTCAATCATAATTGTAACCATGATATTATTTGCGGTTGGCGGCGGGCTTTATTTCTGGTACAACAACATACAACTTCAGCAGCTTGGCTCTGCCGAACAATCCCAAGAAAGGTTATTCGATACTCTGGGTGCATGCGTTTCCGTTACCTCAATAGATTATGACGCAATAAACAACCAATCTGATGTCATTTTCAAAAATTGTGGCAGCTCTAAGTTGGAGGTTGGCGATACAAAAATCCGTGACATCGCAGTCCTCTACGCACCGGGCGTAGACCCCTGCTCATTCAATTTCAACAGCACAAGTTGTGTTGGCTGCCCATTTGTTCTAGAGCCCAGCTCCTCAAAACTCGTGGCAATAAACTGGACTCAGGAAAAAACCTGCAGTGAGCACATTTCAAAAGGAACTAAACATCGGGTTACTTTTTACATCGACAGGGTGTCTGCCTCATCTGGCACATTTACACCAGTTGACTTTGTTGCTTCGTTCCGTAGGCCTGGGAAAACAGGGGCAGCTTGCGGAGTTACCATGATTAATAATTCGCCGACTTGCATCTCAGTTACGCGAAATACTGGCACACGAAATACTACTTGTTTTAACATTACTATAACAAATACTGGTACAATCAAAGATACATTTACACTTAGTAGTGGCACAACCTACCAGGATAATTCTGTCTGTAACACTTCGACGTTGACACAAAACTACTTGCCCCTCCCCCTCGGCACCGGCACTAATTTTATCAATTGCAATGGCACAACAATCAATCCAAGTGTAACTCTAAACCCTGGCGAATCTTCAATATTTTTCGTCAACATAACTCTACAAAATACTGATGGCAGCTGTGTCAGGCCAATTAGTGCGACATCTGAAACTTGCGCCAACACAAAAGCCACTATCAGCCTAAATGGCTCCTGGTTCTTTCCGTACAGCGCGGCGTCTTGTGCGCCACCAACTTAAAACTCTCCGCCACCCATTTCTGCAGGCTCGTGCATGCCATGCATTCCACCGCCTCTGCTCAACTTCGAGGCAGAAATAACATCGTCAATTCTCAGCAACATAATTGCAGCCTCTGAGGCAGACTGGATTGCCTGCGTTTTTATTTTCAAAGGTTCAATGACGCCCTTCGCCCACATATCCTCTGCCTTGCCAGTTGTAACATTCAGGCCGGCCATCGCCTCGCCCTTGTCGTGTTTTGACTTCAGCTCAGTTAGTGCATCTATTGGGTCTAGGCCTGCATTCTCTGCTAATGTACGTGGAATTACTTCGAGAGTATCGGCAAACGCCTGGACAGCCAACTGCTCGCGGCCGGACAATGTGTCCGCAAACTCGCGCATTCTCTTTGCCAGCTCGATTTCAACCGCGCCACCGCCGGCAACCGCCTTGCCAACCACAATTGTGGCGATCAAATCACCGATTGCGTCAGTCATCGCTCTTTCAACTTCCGCGACTACGTGTTCGGTTCCGCCACGCAGCAAAATTGTAACCGCCTTTGGATTTTTGCACTTTTCTACGAATGTCATCGACTCTTTGTGCAATTTTCTTTCCTCAACAAGGCCGGCAAATCCCAGATCATCTGACTTTAGGTCATTCAGGCTTGCAGTCACTCGTGCACCAGTCGCCTTTGCGAGCGCTTTCATATCTGATTCTTTCACGCGGCGTGCCGCATAGATTTCCTTCTTCGCCAGATAGTGTTGGATAACATCGTCAATCCCCTTTTGGCAGAACACAACATTTGCACCAGATTTTGCAACAGTTTCAACCATGTGCTTGAGCATTTTTTCCTCTTGGTCCAAAAATGCCTGCAACTGTTTTGGATCTGCAACCTGAATCTTTGCTTCTGTTTCCGTCTCTTTTATTTCCAGTGCGCAATCCAAGAGCGCGATTTTTGCGTTCTTGATGGACTTGGGCATATCTGCATGAACTTTTTCTTTGTCGATTACAACGCCATCAATCATCTGCGAATCGTCAATGCCGCCGCCCTCTTTTTTCTCAATTTTTATATCATCGCGGTCGAGCTCATTTTTTCCGTCAGAGCCTGCGATTTTTAGGACTGCGCTCAGCGCGATGTCGGCTAGCTTTTCGCGGGCGATCTCGACATTCTTGCCTGTCATCGCGGTCATCGCAATCTTTCTTAGCGAGTCTGTATCTTTCAACAGGATTGGCTTTGACAGCTCACCCAAAATTATCTGCGCCTTTTCAGATGCCATCTTGTAACCCTTCGCAATAACAGTTGGATGGATGTTTTTATCTAATAGCGCTTCTGCAGATTTCAAGAGCTCGCCACCCAGGACAACTGCAGTCGTTGTCCCATCACCAACCTCGTCTTCCTGCACCTTTGCGATTTCGACCATCATCTTCGCAGCAGGGTGCTCGATCTCCATCTCATCAAGAATCGTAACGCCGTCATTTGTGATTACAACATCACCGACAGAATCCACCAGCATCTTGTCCATTCCCTTCGGGCCCAATGTTGTCCTGACAGTATCCGCAACAGCTTTTGCGGCGCTGATGTTCGCTTTCTGTGCAGTCCTGCCAGTGTTTCTCATCGTGCCTTCCGGCAGTATGAATATCGGCTGTACCTGTTGGTTTGACATACTATTCACCTGTTTATTTATGTAAATTATATAAACTAAGCAACAGAAACTCTTTTAAGGGTTTCGCTGTGCGCTCTGCAATTGATTATACGATACGTTTATGGTGTCTTTCAGGCCAAACTCTGCAACGTGCTTCTTTGCCTGCAGGACAGCCCGTTTATTGTTTGAATGAATTTCAAGGAAAAGCCTGCCCGGAAATTGTTTCATGTAGTCAAAATCAACTTTTACCATCAAAAATTTCAGTAAATAGACTTTTTTCTGCCGGTTTATCACCATCTCTTTCGGGTGATCTCGCAGGATTTTCTGTTTTTCTTCTGGATTTATTTGCCTGCCAGCAATTCTAAACGCTCCATCTTTAAACGCAACTTCGTACAAAACTGTTTTGCTGCCAACTGATTTCAATTTTAGCTGCTTGCTGGCAGCACTTTGCAAGTAATAATCTGTATCTTCGTATGCCATCTCAAATTCCAGACCGAGCTTCCTCGCCCAGTCTTGCTCTGAAGTTTTACCGACTTCATATTTGACTTCGAAGATTGTTTCAACCATGCTGTAATTTATCTTTGTGTCAATTATAAAAAGTTTCTAGTATATATCCTTAATCTCTTTCCTAATGTCTGCAATCAAAATGGCAATTGCGATCAGTGCGATGCTAATGAATCCAATAAAAAATGTCTGCAGGCTAGTCCAGCTCAGCAGCTCAAATGACTTTGCGGTTATAACCTTCTGCAACAGCCAAATAACCGAAATGCCCCAAACTGCAAGAATTACCAGCAGGCCAAGCTCAATCAAATCTGGCTTCTTGATTCTAGTTTTGTGGATGATGGCCATACATATAGATTAATATATCCACTTTTAAAGGTTTGCCACACGTCCTAAAGCTTAAATATCATCCTCCGCATAATTAGTTATGGCCATTCAGCGCGTCGTACTGTGGAAACCACTCATACTTACAGTGGCTGCGCTCGTCGGTCTCTCCATCTTCACATACTTTTTCAACACAAAGCTGTCAATCATCCTCGTTCTCGCCGCGTTGGGTATTATCAGCAGAGTCCCGGCCGGCTACTCCACATATCTGAATCCGCTGGAGATGATAGACTTCTTCGGCGTGAGCATCGCCCTGGCTTACGGGCCAATAATCGGCTCTATTTTCTCTCTAGTAACATTCCTCTTTTCGAGATTATTTTTGCCAGGCGAGTGGCCAATGTATACAATCAAGTGGGCGTTAACAATTGCAATGGGTGCACCGATTTTCTACTTCCTGTTCCCGCTTGTTGGAAATATCGGCACGCTGTTCACAATGATGATAATCTGGAACTCAATTTCATACACATGGATTCTCACACCGCTCTTAGAACGCGAAGCATTGATGACTGAGATATATTACGACATCGCGCTTACGCCGATGGCGATCCTGCACAGAATTGTAATTTCTGCGATCGGCGGCGAATTCTTACACCAGCTGTTGCTGTCCGGCTCGACAAAAATTGTTTACGTTTACATATTCGCCGCGGTGTTCGTAACTGTTTTGTGGTTCGGCAAGGCACTGCTCAAACGGTTCAACGATTATGTCAACAAAACAAAAATGTTTGATGTTGACCGCAAGGCTGCAATAGAAGCCATCGTCGAAAAAACCGGATTTGATTTCAGCGAAGCCCGCGGGCTTATTATCGCCGCGCTCGTTCTTGCGGTTGCCCTGAGCGCTGGCCAGTGGGGGCCGGGCCACACATTTGACGTGAGAGAGGGCATCAAAAACTTGTTTATCGCAATTCCGGTTGTCGCGCTCTCGCTTTTTGCGCATGAGAAGGCGCACAAGTGGACTGCACAGCATTATGGCGGGTACGCAAAATTTGAGCCAGCTTGGCCAGCAATGGCATTCGCCGCAGTTGTTGGCATAATATCCGGTGGCTGGGCGATAGTAACTGCGGTTGGCAGCTCATTAGTCAAGCAGTTCAAACGCATTGGCTTCAAGTATGTGTGGTTCGGGCCAACGTATCAGGCAAAAATGGTACTGCTTGGGCCATTTGTCTCGCTCATGCTCGTGGTTTTCGCAAAAGTTGTGATGGGCTACTCCGGTGAAACAACCTTATTGAAGGATTTGTTCCGCTTCAATTTGTGGATGACGTTCTTCAACATGATTCCGCTCGTGGTGCCGTACGAAAAGGGCGGGATAGAAAAACCAATCTTCCCTGGCTTTGATGGCGCGTACGTGCTTGGCGGCAATCCAATGCTCTACTTCGGATTCCTTGCGTTCGCAATTTTTGTGGTTGCAGGCACCTACTTCCTGCCGTGGTGGGTCGCGCTCGGCCTCGGCTTCATAATCGGGTTTATAATCTGGGTGATTACACACACGGAAAAGGCGGGCCTTCGCAGCCACCCAAGTGGAGGGTAAACTATTTAATCTAAAATAGCACAATAAAAATATGTTGAATAAACACGCGAGTAAAACTAAAATGAAACCCAATAATAACGGGAGGTTTCGACCGGCGTAAAGTGCATGCGGTCGTAGACCGCATTCGCTGACACAAGAAAATCCAGCTGGATTTTCTGTGCCCAGAAAATTGTTTCGACAATTTTCTTGGGAAGCGCCAGCCGATTTTGCGGCTGTGTCTGACCAATACGGAGTAGTTGAGGCATTGAACGTACAATACATAGGCCCATTTGACTTTGAAGAACTCTACCGACACTTATACGAATGGCTGGAGTGGCGGGGATACGACATTCGCGAAAAAAAATACAAGGATAAAGTCAAGCCAAAGCGGCCAATCCAGCGAGAGCTGGAAATAGATTGGCTCGCATTCAGGGAAGTCGATGAATACACCCGCTTCCATTATAAAATACAGTTCAGAATTGTAAACCTAAAGGAGATTGAAGCCAAAAGGGATGGAGAAACAAGAAAAATCTGGCAGGCAGACATCGACATCCTGATCTGGGCGTACATGCTGCTCGACAAGGATGACAAGTGGGAGGAGAGCACGATGTTACATTTTTTCAAAAAATTCTTCGAAACGTACATATACAAAGGGCAGGTTGATAAATGGGAGGAAGTGCTGTATTGGGAGGCGCTCGCATTTAAGGATGAGGCAAAAGCGCTCCTGAACCTATACAAAACATGACAAAAAACCCTGAAAAAGAAATAAATATACTGGATGGCGAGAAGCTGGACTTCGTTGGTATTCATGATTTTGACGAGTGGTATAAGTACCTCTACCGGTGGCTTGATTGGCACAAATTCTCCAATGTTACAGAAAAAAAATACAAGGAACAGCGAAACCTCCAGCCCGACGGCAGCATAAGCAAAAACATCGAAATTGTGTGGGAGGCAAGCAGGTCCATAGATGAATACACCCAAATTTACATTAAAACCAGAATACAGTGCATAGGCCAGAAAGATGTCGAAGTTGTACGTGACGGAGTCAAAGCAAACTGGCAGGTCGGCGAGATAGTTATGTATGTCTGGGCTGGATTTAAGCTAGACAAATCAAATTGGTTCGAAGGCCCAGTAATGGGCTTCTTTAAGAAATTCTATGAGAAATATTTGTATAGAGAGATGATAGACCAGCTCAAAAGGGATGTATGGAAGCAGGGCTGGGAGTTCTTCAACGACGCAAAACAGCTACTCAACTTGTACACCTTCGAGACGCGCCCATCTGTTATATCAAAAAAGGGCGGAGGCAGCGGGTTAAGCGGATTCTAGGGAGACACACATATAGATTTATATGTACGTATAATTTCAATATTGAGCAATAGAAACCTTTTTAAGCCTTTGTTGTTCTTACTTGATATCAAGAGATTAGGCCCAGGTGACTGTCAATCATTTGACAGCGTCAGCCGAAACTTGTTTCGGGTGCGACTCATGCTCACTAACGACGGCGACTGTGTCGCTTTAACTTTAAATGAGACTGCAGCAACTTTACTGCAATAACCAGCGGTGCAACGGGCGCCTCGAGTTCTAACCTCTTAGGAAAACCAGAGCCAAGCAACGCTTGGCGAGGCGCAGCGAACCTCTAGTTCGCTTGCGTATGAGGTACAAAAATGGGAAAAACCCAAGCCGAGCTTTGCTAGGCTAGGCGCAGAAAATGCAGGCATTTTCTCGCGTAAGTCCAGTATCAATAACAGGTGATAGAAATGGGAAAAATAAGTCCAGTTTCGATTAAGTACATAATACGCGCTAATTTAGAGCTTACAGGCGTGGCCGACAGGCCAGACATCATAGGTGCAGTTTTCGGGCAGACCGAGGGACTGCTTGGCGCAGATCTAGAACTGCGCGAGCTGCAAAAATCCGGCCGAATCGGCCGAATCGATGTTAAAATAGAGACTCGCGGCGGGAGAACCAACGGCGAGATCTTACTGCCAAGCTCGATGGGCAAGGCAGAGACCGCGATCATTGGCGCATCCTTGGAAACAATAGAGCGTGTTGGCCCCTGCGACGCAAAAATCAAAGTCACAAAAATAGAGGACGTTCGTGTTTCAAAACGAAACACGATAATCGACCGCGCGAAACAACTCCTGTCTGCGATGATGACGGACATGCCAGACTCACAGGCGTTGACGCAACTGATTACAGAGGATGTGCGCACATTAGAAGTTGTTGAGTACGGCAGAGACCGATTGCCGGCCGGCCCAGACATCGACAACTCCGAGGAAATTATAGTTGTCGAAGGCCGCGCAGATGTTTTGAACTTGTTAAGATACGGTTTCAAAAATGTAATCGCGGTCAAGGGCGCAAAAGCCCCAGAAACGGTGGTTGAGCTATCCAAGAAGAAATCAATAATTATCTTCACGGATGGTGACCGTGGCGGCGACTTGATAATCCGCGGCCTAGTCGATGCTGGCACGGAGATAGACTTTGTAGCAAGGGCGCCGGACGGCAAGGAAGTCGAAGAGCTTGCCATGAAAGAAATCCACAAAGCACTGCGCGCAAAAATCGCGTGGGAGCAGGTACGCGCCGAACTGAAAAGCGGCGCCTCGATTGTAGATGTTGTCAAGCCGGCGAGCGTAAATGACTCTGAAAATGCGGAGGAAGACGCGCCAAATGTTACTGAGCCTGGCCGCACCGCACCAAGCGCGGGTGGCAATAATGGAGATCTGAAAGCGCTGAAACCGATGGCTGACGAACTTGTCGGCACCCGCGGGGCTTTCCTTTTAGACAAAAAGCTCAGTGTTCTGGGGCGCGTACCAATCCGCGAAGTTGAAGACACTTTGAAAACAATGGATGGCGTCTTCGCCGTTGTAATGGACGGCACTGCTGACACCCGAATTGTACGGATGGCTGAACAGAAAGATGTAACGTACATAATCGCACCATCTGCAACCGGCAAAGGTAAGAACGTCAGGATAATGAAGGCGGATGAGTTATAACCAATTATTTGATTTTTAATTTTTGTTTAATCTCTTTTTTATATTTCCACGTCAGCCAAGCCCCGACAGCACCGAAGCCTGCCCCTGCAACTACATCTGAGACGAAGTGATCTTGCAGCCAGAGCCGAGAGAAGCCAACAAGGAATGCCCAGCCTAACAGCAGAACACGGGCTGGCAGGCCCACGGGAAGAACTAGCGCGAGATAAAATGCAAGCGCAGTATGCCTTGAAGGAAATGAGAGATAGTCAGAACCATCTGGCCTCGCCCTGTGTACTAAACGCTTAACCAATTCTATCAGAGCAAACAAAATTATCGAGCCATACACAGTTGCATAAACCGCAAGCCTGTCCTTTTTGATAAACCAATAATAGTAAACTGCCGCTAAAATCGCAACTGTCACAGAAACCGCGAAGAACCAGAACAACCAGTCATGCCAACCACTCCCATAAATTGCTCTAATCCGCTGCAGACTACCTGCCACATCGAAGTCGAACTTGACTATCTGCTCCAACATGGTTGTAATTAGTACTTTGGGTTTTTAAATAAATGTAAAGACTTAGCGGTAACGCACCGTCACGCGCTGAGCAAAATGGCAGATATTATAGCCAATGTTACTCCAACACCCTGTATCAAAGTTAGTTTTTCACCAATGACAAAAATGCCCAGCAGAACGACAATAGCAAGATAGAGCTCGATGAGTGGCATTATGACGCTCACTTGATGTTTCTCTAATAATATGTAGGTTGCGAGTATTGCGAGTGTCGCCAGCACAACACTAAATGATAGGAATGCGCCGCTCGGGGTTGTGATTGCAAGCTGACCGCCCTTGGACAAGACGTATGCAGTAACCGCTATGCCAATCACAATCGAGGTCGCAAATCCAACTGCGGCTGCGGACCAGATGCCAATTTTATTTATTGCAGACTTTAATGCAAATCCCCACAGGCTGTAAGCGAGTATTATGAAGACAACCAAACCGATTGCTGTTTTTTCCATGGCCATACATCGATTAACGTGTCCGCGGTTATAAGTTTAATGTTTTTAATTTAAACTGTTTCGCTGCTATTCTAACTGCAACTGCAGGCTCGCGTATTTTTACCTGCGCCTTCGCCCAGTACCGATTATTTTTTGTGTAAATGCGTTTCCACTTTTTCCGGAATTGCTTGATGAATTGTTCTGGAATTTTTACTGGCGGGCCTTCCACAACTCGCTCTTTTGGCAAGGGCTTCGCTGGCAGGTAGAGCCAGAACGTCGCTTTCCCTTGGCCTGGCCAGTGCCAACCCGAGCTCAGAATTTTGAAACCATAATGTTCTACCGCCTTCTGAAATTCTGCAAAATTCTTTACCAGCCTCGAGCCGACGATGTCCTCTTTGCCCCTTAATGGCGCGGCCTGCAGCACAAATAATTTTTGACCTGGTTTTTGTTTCAAGGACTTAACATCAAAAGATTTTATTTTGAAAAATTCCGCGGACGGATTCGCCAGGAACTTTCTCGCAGTCTTTTTTAGCAAACCAAATTTTTCATCGCCCAGCGCGGCGGCGGCGTTCCGTGTCGGCTCCACTGGATCAATCACAATAATTGGGCTTTGCAACTTT
>CAZUEL010000009.1:0-20969 GCA_964619325.1 Candidatus Woesearchaeota archaeon
CCCACTTTTGCGTTTACGGTTTTTGCAACTGGGTCTTTTGTAAGAATTGTCGGGAGCTGGAGCGGGGATATATTTAATGCATCAAAGAGAGTTTGTTTTTCTGTATCATCGAGTTTTGAGAACTTCGGGACTAATATGTGTGTGTTTACTTCGAATTTCTTCATCTTCCACTCGTGCGCTTGCCGTGGCGCTGCATCCCGATTCCGCAGGAGCATTTGCCCAATGTAGTAATCCTTTAAATAAGGAGTTGGGCAGGCATGTCGTAAAACTCCGAAAATTCATTTATAAATGTTTCGGTGGCGATTCTTTGGTTAGTATTAGGCGCCCAAGCCGAGACTTTCGATCCTCTTTCCCGAAGGAAAGTCCGCGGAGCTTTGCTTCGCGTTATTCGAACACGGGTCTGAACCGTGACAGGGTTCTATCCTGACCGCTAGACTACTTGGGCACAGAGCTCTAGCAGAATTTGCGTTTTTAAATCTTGAGTCCCGCCCGCCGGATTTACATCGAACGACATTATCCGCTTAAAGCACACATCGCCCGTTTTGAACCAGCAACCTTCCGGGCTCGGCTCAGTTAGTGCTGCACTCGCGTGCAGTGCTGATCTACAGCCAGACGCTTTTGGCATAAGCCAAAATTGACAAATGGCTTGCCATTTGGCCTATCTACCAGGTTGAGCCAGGGCGGGATGTAAGAAGTGCTGTTTGATAATTTAAAAAGCTATTTACTCTGCTTTGACTCATTAGCAAAACTTTTTGTTTTGCTATGCCCCGCGAGCTTCGCTCGCGCGGTTTCACTGACTGCCCTGAAGCCCTGCAAGTAAGCATCAGCATCCATTGCAGCCATGCAGCCGAAGCCGGCAGCTGTGATTGCCTGCTGGTACTTGAAGTCGCGGACGTCACCGGCAACAAAAACGCCTGGCACCGAGGTCTCGGTGTAGCTGCCCTTGACAACGACGTAGCCTTTGCTGTCCGTTTCCAGCTGGCCTTTCAAAAATCCTGTGGCCGGCTCGTGGCCAATCGCGACAAACGTGCCATCAACTTTTAGGATCGAAGTTTGTTTAGTTTTGCTGTTTTTTATTCTCACTCCGGTTAATTTTTTGTCACCTATAAATTCCTGCACTGCAGAATTCCAAATCCATTTTATATTTTTTGTTGCCTTTGCGCGTTCCTGCAAAACTGCCTGCGCGCGCAGCACGTTGCGGCGGTGTATCACAGTTACTGTTTTACAAATCTTTGACAGGAACAACGCCTCGCGCATCGCGGTGTCGCCGCCGCCTATTACAACAACATCTTTATTTTTGAAGAAGTATCCATCACAGACCGCGCACGTTGAGATGCCGTTGCCCTTGAATTTCAGTTCGGATGGAATGCCGAGCCACTTGTACGCGGAGCCAACCGCAATTATAACAGACTTCGCAGAAAACTTTTTCCCTTGTTCAGTTTCAATTACAAACGGGGATTTCTTGAAACCGACTTTTGTCACATTATCATCAAAGAACTCCGCGCCCAATCGCTTGGCCTGCTCGCGCATCCGCGCCACTAGATCCGGCCCTTGTACCGCATCAACAAATCCAGGGTAGTCCTCAACATCTGTTGTCAGCATTAACTGTCCACCAGGCGTCACACCGCCGACAACCAAGACAGAGTGGCCTGCCCTTACGCCGTATATTGCCGCTGTCAGGCCGGCAGGGCCTGCTCCGATGATTAGAATGTCGTAGACTTTGGCCATGCAGATATGTGCCTGTAAAGTTTTAAAAAGCTTTTCTTGACTTGTTTACTCATGTATACGAACGAATTTACTGGACAGTCGAGACAGTGCAGCCCAACGGCAGTAGGAGTGCTTAATGTATTGGGTAGAGATACGTCACTTAAAATTCTTACCTTGTTGCAGGACGACGCATTTACGTTGTCCGAGCTTGCGCGATCTGTTGACACTTCGAAATCCGTGGTATATAAGTACATTACTAGACTTATGTCTGCTGGCTTCGTATCAGATGGCGATGGCCGGCCACTGCCACAGCAAAAATTTCTAAGGCATCATCTGATGAAACCACTGATAGCAGAAGTTACAGGTATGGGATTCACATATGCACCAATGAGTGGTCTTGATTACTACGTAGATTACTATGGTGGTGAAAGAAAAAATAGAACAATTTTTCCGCGGGTCGAAAAGTCAGACACACAATTAAGACTATTAAACGTAAACAGTGGAAATGTTGTCTGCGTATTTAACGACCTGTTATATCTTGGCTCATTCGGGCGAGCCCGCGCAGTTAGGGTTGGCGAAGAAAGATTTGTTCTTGAAGCTGTAACAAGTACGTTTAGAACAAACACTGCACGGCTGGAAGTTCGCCTTGCCGGCCGCGAAGAACCAATAATTGCAGTCAGAGAATTTTCTCCTAAACTTTATGTCCCGTCGCGTACAGCAAATCGCTGATGCGTTTTGCTTATGTTGCGTCCATGCAAACTTTCGGCAACATGCACCGGGCACTTCTTATCCGAATACGAGCAAATAATACAGCATGAATCTTTCTTTGCCAGAATTCTTTTCCCGCAGGCCTTGCAGACTTTGAAAGCAACACAAACACCAACAGGAATTTCTATCTTTGCCTTCCCGCCGCATTCCGGACAGACAAAGTTTGCCTTAGACATATAAATCTATATGTGTTATAATTTTAAAAGCCTATCGGACGTGAATTTTTCATGGACGACCCAGAACGGTTACCGCAGGATGTGTTCCGCGCCACATTAAAAGAAGAACAAGGCCGCATTACAGCAGCATCAGCAGCAGAGCGGGCAGCACTTCCAATAAAACAACAAGGAGCATGTTCGCCACAAGATTTGTTACAGTTATTACAAGATAATTATGCGCTTAGAATATTAGATGCAACTAGCGGGACGCCAATGTCAACACAGGCGATAGCACAGCAGTATGGAATACCAATAGCGGTTGCATACCGCAGAGTTCATGATTTGGAAGACGCGGGGCTTTTGGCAATGGTAGGTAGGCCATTCAATGAAGCACACAGACGCACCGGTTTATTTCGATCACAAGTGGAGTGGTTTAAGCTTGAATATGCTCCAGGAAAGAATTTTTCTATTCGCATGGCGTTAAAAGAACGCGATCCATTCGCCATGGAGATTAGACTAAAACCAACAGACTAAATAACATCTAACTCACACGAAACACCTGCCGAACAGCTGTTAGGCTAGTATCGCCTCATTCCCAAACCGCTTACCTCGACTATATTGTTTTATATACATCAAGATTTATAACATTTCTTTAAAATATGTTCTTATGTCGACGTTACCGCGGCGCAGTACTTTGCCAAGCCCTTGGGAGTTGCTGACAACAACTGAGTACGTACAAATAATAGCTGCGGCTGGTGCGAAGCCGTGCACTGTACGTGAGCTTCGCGAGCAATTAGGGTTACCAATAGTTTCAATGTATCGTTATGTTAATGCTCTGGTTGATGCTGGCCTGCTAGATTTTAAAACTATTAACACAAGTACTGGCAAACCAGTAAGAGTTTACTCAACTGCAATAGACCATTTTGATATTCACTATCATCACGGCCGACTTTCAGGAGAACTTACTGTGCGCGGCAGGCCACCAATAAAACTAGACGAGCTTTTGCTTGACACGACATTGCGCGAGAAAGAAACTACGCCCCAATCGCCTTCTTCAGCTGGTCAGCCCGGAAGCCAATAATTATTTTCGGATTTTTATCGCCGACAGCGATGACTGGCACGCCCATCTGGCCAGACAGCTCAATCATTTCCTGCTGCTTTTTTTCATCTGATGTGACATCGATCTGCTCATAAGTAACTTTGTTCTGTTTGAACCACTCCATCGCCATGTGGCAGTATGGGCAGCTGATTGTTGTGTAAATCCTGACGCGGGGTTGCTTGACCATTAGATAAAGTGAAATCAATTATTAATAAATCTTTGTGATTAGTTTGGCAGGCTCCTAAACCAAGTTCCCACGACCTGCTCTGCTGGCTTGCCCTTAACTGAGTACATGAACGTATCATAGGCAACAGTGTAACCATTTGTTATGTTTGAGTGTTCTACAAATATGTTTTCATACATATCTGCTTCTTCCTGCGGCGTCTTGGTGGTCTTGAATGGCACTGGCGCGCCAGATTCAGTATTCACGCCGAAGCTGCCCAGTACGATTTCATATATCTGCCGGCCATAAGTAAACTCCTGTGCAGTTTTCAGCGACTCAAGTATGCGGTTTCTGTAAAAGCCGAAGTTTGTGTTTGGGTCGTCCGGATATGCGCTGATTGTAACATAATTATATCCACTTATATCATAATTTACGCGAGTATCAACAAACGTTTTGCTTATGAAGCCTATTCCTATTTTTCCAGAGTAGCGTGGTTCGACAACTCCGACTAAATCGTGCAGCACAGCATTAATATCATCCGGCCGGCCGCCCCAATTATACTGATTGTCCATTTCTGCATACAACGTGAAGCGCGCGGCCTTGTACTCCTCTGCAAAGTCGGCCAGCCCTTTGAAAAACGCAACTGTGTTATTCCGAAACATTGAAGTTTCGTTGTCGGTGTACGGGCCGATGCGCATGTCCGTTGCCGCCCGCGTTACAGTGCGCAGCTCCACCGGGAGGGACTGCTTATGCGCCTCGTTAATTATTGCTATCGTACGCGACTTCCACTCGTCAAAGCCCTGCGTCAGATAAATGCCTGGCTCGTTGTATTGTATCGCCTCTAATTCCAATTCCACCACAATTAAATTTGCACCCAAACTTTTTGCAGCAGCAATATCGGTTTGAATATCAAAATCGAACCGCGGATTGAACACAAGGCCTTTGATATATTTTAATTTGTAATCTGGCGGCGGGTAGAACTTAGGTGCGGACATTTGTGCTGGCGTGGTTTGATTTTCTGGCGTGGCAACTGGTACGAGATTCGCAATCATTTTCTCCCGCTCAGCAATTTGGATTTTCTCCGCCTGGCCTGGCTGGATGTAGGACTGCGCAACCTCTGGCGTTTTGTTGATGCCAGATATTAGGAAATATGTTATGCCCACAATAAGCCCGATGTAAATTACCGAGAGGATTACGTATTGGAACTTAACCATGGCCGGAGTTTAGTATAGAGTTTCATATATAAACATATGCCGCAACAATCATATTCTGTAACATATTCCTTAATCTGATGGCACGTATCGCGAAGAAAGATATTTTAAGCAGGACTGCCATGGAAAAGCAGAGGTGCTAAAATGCGGGGAACAGATAGTGTACAACTGCCAAGGCCGCGCATCCCGCGATTGTGGGGCGCAGAGCCATGCCCAGCCTGCAGCTCGGACGCAACAAAGTTCGACTACAAAACAGGCGAGCTGGTCTGCCTAAGGTGCGGATTGGTTGTGTACTAAAGGCGAATTAATTTAGTGGAGTGGGTTTTAGATAGATTTATTCTTCTTCGGCTTCGCCGACCTTCTTTCTGATCGCTTCTGCCACATGATCTATGTTTGCGGCATCATAGTGTACTTTTAGAACCGTGAGTGCCCTGCCGGCAACATCATCAAATATCCCTGCCCGCACAAATTCATTAGCAAATCGCTCTTGTGCACCGATTACCTGTGCCCTGCTGTCAGGCTTAACGTTGAAACCTTCAAACATATTAAGACCCTCGACTGCATCTTCTAAAGACCACCCCGCACGCCAAACATTTCGTATACTGCCCGCCCAATCTGGCTTTGGTACTCTTGCTACGTCGACCCCGGGAACTTGGCTCAGCTCCGGGAAAACCACAATGAGTCTTGTTTTTTCGTCTATTGGTATCGGCTTTGTTGGACTTGTTATTCCAAGCACCGCAGAATCCCTGCCAACTTCTGGCGAATCTTCTTCTGTATATTCCCTGACACCGGGCATGCTAGGATTAAAACCCTTGTTTTTTAGCTCTGTGTATATCGCGCGCAGAATTCGTACTGGTGCTTCGACTCTACGCCCAGGCTTTGCATCTGGCGTTGGCATATATTGCGGCAAAATATTTAATTTGCGTTGACCGTCACGCACCGGCTCGAATTGTAAAAGTGCGCGATTTGATACAAAATTCATTCCCTCTTGCAAGAAACGCAAAAGTAATGCTGTTTTTCCTACGCCTGTTCTGGTATTTATCACCAAATACACATCTTTGCTATTCGCACCAACTGGTTGATCATATGCTATCCCACCGCGTAAATACAATCCATCTAACTGCGCCCAAGCAAATGTGGCAAGCTTAGAGTACAAATCCTCCACAGTCCTGCTCCTGTATCCTTGCCTCAGCGCGTGAAGGTTATTGGTTTCTATGGCACTTAATGGTCCGGCAATGTCCAATTCTATGCGTGCTATGCCGCCGCCGTTTCTACGTAGCGGCTTTATTTCCATGCGCGTTGGTACTAGATCAGGATTGTCTTCTAATGTGATTTTTGCTAGGAGACCTGTTTTTGGGAGTGCTGTAACTTGTTCTACGTCCGCAAAATATTTGAAACCCTCTTCTTTTGGGTGCGTCCAAGTTACACCATCACGATGAAATACAGAACAAACATGGCTCAGATTGGCGAAGTGTCCAGTAACAGTTTGTTCTATGCCTAAGGTGGCACCGTAGCCAAACTTCAGTACTAAATTGGCGCTATGTGTGGGCATATTAACTACCTTAAGGTGCTAAAAAGTGATAGTTTTATAAAGCTTTTGTTTTCACTATTTCGGGGCGCGGTAGTCTCATTTCGTCTTTTCTGTAACATACACCAATCCGAAGTCACTCAAAGCTGGCACTTCCTCCTTCGATACGACGGCACAATGTCCGCCTAATAAGTATTTGTGTAATGAAGTGGATAATTTTATGCTCGGAAAGTTTACGCCCGTGGAGCATTGTTTTAACTGGCCACGGGACGCAATTTTATTAATCTCTGTAAATCTGCTTATTATTTGGTCCGCCGATTCCGCTTTTAGCTGTAGCCTGAACGCAGATTTTTGTTTGTGATCTACTTTGAGTTTTATAAAATTTATTATTTTGTTTGCTAAGCCAGTATCTTCTGAATTAGAGAGTACCCTAACCGCTTCATGTAACCCCGCAATTCCAATTGAGCACACGCAGTCTTCGATGTGCAGATAATTCCAAACTCTTCTTTGGGCGGATTTGAACTGTGTTTTGTAATTTCTATGAGATTCGCTGTAAACTAATTCTAACATATCATATAGACTGGGTATGCAAATTGCTAGCATATTATCGAGCTTTCCAAAGAATTCCTTTTCTGACTGCGCTATGTGTGCTAATTTTGGAAGATTTAACGTGATGTTTTGTATTTCGCCCACACGTACTGTCCTATTCCAACCACCCCAGTTCGCGTCAAATCGAACCCTATTTCCGGCGTAAACTGCATTTAGAGTCTGCCATTTTGGGGTTAAATTAGCTAAGTATGTACCGGGTGCTATGATTTGTTTTTTCTTATCCCACATTTTTAATACCGGTTTTATGCGCAATAATTTTTCATTTTTTATTATGTCTAAGACTAGATGAGTGATCATGCCTGACTCGGCAGCGTATTTGCTATAATCATAATCATGAGCATAGCCCGACTGCACTAAGTAATCTAAAAAGCTGGGCACACCACAATCTAGGCCAATAAAACACTCTTCAAGGTTAACTTCTAATTCTGTCAAAAAAAGTTTTATTTTTTCTTTATCTGCGGACTTCCAGAATGGGGCAATAAAAGTATTAAACGAATCTAACGTTGCACTTTTGTGTGCAAATGTTTGCGTTGTGCCAATAGCCAATAGCATTTGCTCGAAGAGCTCAGATAAATTTGTTGGTCGTTTCCCATCAACCCCATGTACTGCTATGCCTCTCAAATCATGCACGAAGTTCAGCAGTTTCGGCTCGCCAAGGTTTTGGATGAAGATGTCACCATCCATGTGCATCTTCAGGGCTTCAGGATGGTTTAGTTTCAAAAGATTGTAATACGTGCGGCCGCGGATCTCAGACTCCTCAATCATCTCCATCACGTTTGTAATCGTTTCCAGCTTCTTGGCCAGCTCCTGGCGCACGAGCTCACGCAGCTCGAGCAAAGTGATTCCATCATAGGCCTGTTCGACAACCTTGTCCAGTGCATTTCTTATTGTTGCACTTGGCAGGCCTCGCTTGACGTACTTCTGCGAGAAGCGTGCCTCGTCAAACTGCACCTCTTCGCCGCGCTCATTAAGCACCTTGAAAGTTTTCTTCGGCGCGTCTTTCTTCTGGCCGATGAAGTTAGAGAGGCCGTGCGGCGAAATATCCATGTTGAAATCACCGATTGAGAAAATTCGCTTCAGCCGGTTCTCGGAGACCTGCTTTGATGTTACCAAACCGACGGCCTCAAGCTGCTCCAAATATTTATGCGCAGTAGAAAAGTTAAGGCTCATCTCTTTTGAAATATCCGTAACTGATTTTGAGCCTTCTTCAACGAGCATCGCAAGAATTTTGAGCTTGATAGGATTATCTAACGCCTGGACCTTGTTGGCAATCTCATTCAATATTTCATACTTTGGCGATGCCATCTAATCACATAACCGGATAGCACCTGTCACAAAATTAGTTATTTAAAGCTTTCGGAAATCGTGATGCAAGCGGCACTCCTTTCACGATTTCAAATACCTATCAATTACCGGCACCAAAACATCCGCCGCAACCAGTGCCAGCGGGAACGCGAACTGCGGCAGGCCAGACATAATCGCAAACGCAAACACCGCAGCTAGAAATCCAAATATTAGCTGTCCATTCCTGCTTATCGGCGAAGTGATTGGCTCGGTCAGCATGAACCAGCCAAAGAACCACATCGCGCCATCCGCAACGAATTTCTCCAGGCCGGCCAGCCCATTGAAAGCAAGCAGCAAAACCAAAGTGGTTCCAAAAAACACAGCGGGCAGATGCAACCGCTTCAGCGTGAAGATTGTCCACACTCCCAGCACAATAACAAGCGGAATCAGCAAGCCACCGCTCCAGCCGTGCGAACTCGGCAAGAAAAATACTAAGGTTGCGAGGGCAAGGTTTGCAGGATTAAATATGTGTTTGTTATCCAATCTAATTACGTGTTTCAAAATCATCGCGGCCGCAGCAAAAACTGCAAACAAATACAACTGATTAGCCGCGAGGACATTTGCAATTATTAAACCAGAAATGATTGCGGAGCGGGGGAACGTCAACTCGTTCTTGAAATATTTTATAGCAACATCAACCACAACTGCAACGGCGATTGCCACAGCTGCAGACCAAAAAAAGCTCAAACCTATTTTGTAAACTGCGTATGCTGCAATAATTATCTGCGAGAGTATCATCACGTTGTAGAAATCCCTCAAATACGCTGTGATGCTGGGTTCGGCCATCCAGGTAAAAATCAGTTAAAGTTTAAAAGCGTTTTTAATGCGTTACGAAAGGCTTATAAATAATTCAAACCTTGCAGTTTTGGCCACATGGATACTTGTCCTCATTGCGGATCTAAAAAACTACTCACTGACAAGAAGCGCGGTGAGACCTTTTGCCTTAATTGCGGTGCTGTCCTAGAGCAAGAAATTGATGTTGGACAGGAATGGACTTCAGGCGAGGACAGCGAAGGCAAGGCCCGGGCCGGCGCGCCAATCAGCTGGGGCGAGGCAACACGCGGGCTCAGCACACAGATAGGTTCTCTCTCTGATGCTGGCAAAATGACAAAACGCCAGCGCGACAAGCTGAAGCGGCTGCAGCAGGAGCACCAGCGCTCGAAAACAAAAGTTGAGCGGAATGTCCAGCACGGCCTCATTGAATTAAGAAGATTTGCATCGTTGCTGAATTTACCAAATGATATCGCAGAAGAAGCAGCGCGCAACTATCGAATGGCCGTTGAGAAAAATTTAATCCGCGGCCGCACTATCGAATCTGTAGTGGTTGGAATAATTTATATTGTCTTAAGGCAGTTCAACATTCCGCGCTCGCTAAATGAAGTTACACAAAACACAAACACGCCAAAGCACGACGTGGTCCGGGCGTACAAATTTATTGCCAGAAGTTTGGGATTAAAGCTACAGCCATCCGGCCCGGAAGATTATGTCCCGAAGTTTGCGAACAGATTGAACCTATCTGCGCAGGTGCAGACGGAAGCAGTCCGCATTTTGAGGGATGCAAAAGTAGCTGAGTTGATGTCGGGCCGCGGGCCAATTGGTTTAGCCGCAGCCGCGCTCTACATCGCCGCACTTTTGAAGGGCGTGAAGATGACGCAGCGTCAGATCTCAGATGCGGTTGGCGTGACTGAAGTAACTATCAGGAATAGGTACAAAGAGTTAATCGAGGCACTCAACCTGACGGAAAAGCTGGAACCGAAAGAGAAAATATAGTATATATTAATCTATATGTATCCCGTTTGGGATATATTTTTAAATACACTATAGCAAAATAGTTTATGCCAAGCGCTCTTGTCCTAAAAGGTACTGCCAAACAATACGAGCTCACGCAACCGGCTGTGGCTAGAAGATTGTCTGAAGGTGGTTTAGTTTTTATTGATTATATTTTGCCTGGAAAATGTAACTTCAGTTGCCAGAAATGCTTTTCAAGTGCATCAACAAGATATGATACTACTTTAGCAAACACGGGTGCACCAGCTCATGATATTACCGAAGAGCAAAGGCGCACACTTATCCAAGAAGCACATAGTATTGGTGCAAGAACGATGCTCATCGCTGGGGCAGGCGAGCCAACACTTTCGAGGCAATTAGATGACTTAGTGAGCATATGCTCTGAACTAAAAGATATGAATCTTGTTGTATTCACTAACGGCAGCACTATCACTAAAGATGGCCTCATAAGATATTTCTCAAACGGCGCAAGCCTAATTTTTTCTATTGACGCAAGTACAGAAAAAAGTTTCAATTTACTTACCACAACCCGCGGAATGTTCAAAAGAGTGTTTCACAACTTAGAAGATGCTTTGGAAGTAGCATCTGATTTCGAAGAGTTGCACAACGGAGTAAGAGTAACCCGCGTTGCGGTAAATACTACTCCAACGTTAGTTACATATAACCCTACAAACGGGGTTGATGAAATTGCGGGAATCCACAATTTAATTGAGGGCCGGGCGCCCCATTATGTCACTCGCCTCACTCCATTTGGAAACGCAATAATAAATCAACAATTATTAGTTGGCATTGATAGATCGGGCCAACGCATCTTAAATGGTGCTACACAAAAATATGGCTCTGGTGCATTGGGAACTTCGTTTAGAGCCGATGGGCAGTGTGCTGCGCTTAATAATGGCATTGCCACGTACAAGGGCTACTGGCTACTGTGCCCTGATGCAGGCTTTGGCGGAAACCATGGAAGATTTCCAGAAGTAAGTGTTACCAAACACTGGCGAGAAAAAAAGCAAATGCTGAGTCAGTTTAACCCACCCTGTATTGTGAACATTAAAAATGAAGCTTCCTATTAGATTATCAATAAGTATATAAATATTACAAACATCACAAATAAATGAAAAACCCTTTTGGAATAACTGAGCGTAAATGTAAAAAATCAGATTATGGGTTTGTTTATGCGCTCTACAGAAAAACTGTTTTTCCATATATGACTATGACAACAAAAATAAATAAATCTATTTTTGATAAAGATTTCTACGGAAATTATGAAAATATAACCCTTCTTATGTATGGGAAGAGGAGAATTGGTTTTTACGACATTAAATTCCATGACAACTATTTACAAATTAAAAGATTGTATTTGTTGCCCAATTACCAAAAAAAAGGCATTGGAACATTCATAATGAGGCATTTCGAAACACTGGGAAAGGCCGTGCTCCGCCTCGAAGTCTGGATTACAAATCCTGCAAAAGTATTCTATCATCGCTTAGGGTACAAAACAATCGGCAAAAATGGGAATTTCTACGAACTGGAAAAAACTGTAAGAACTATATAACCATCAAAGCTACAAAATCAAATCATGACCGCCAGCAAGTTTCTCAAGCCCTGCGCAAATCCCAAAATGGCGATCGCGGTCAGCAAATAGTTCCTGGCCTGCTCGTCTTTCATCTCCTTATTTATGTACCAGATTGCTGGGATTAGCACAACTAGTTTCAGGAAGAACTGTGTCGCGCCTGTGCCGAAAAATCCTGAAACCAACAATGGAATCGGGTGTTCCTCCACGCCGCCAAAGAAATCAACCGCGATAAATGTTGATGATGCATCGAGCATGTGCGCGGACAGCGCGGCGAAATTAATTTTTTCTAAGAACATCTTCTTATCCAAACGGTAAAAAACTGTCCACAAAAGCGTTGAAACCAGCATCGCGAGCGCGATTACAGCCAGCCCGCCGAGCCAGCCCTCCCAGCTAATGCGATTCCAGACAAAAGCAAAGTTGGCAACCGCATAGGCAAGCCCGATCAAGAAGGTGGACTGCCAGTACGGAATCTTCGCGTGTTTTTCCAGATAAAATGAACCAAACAAAATTACTAAAAATACCGCTGCAATTACGAGATAAAGCCCTGGCGAAACCGTCCAGAAAGTAATCTTATAAAAACCGTTGTCCACGAACGCCCGCAGGCTCGAGCCCAGCACGATGAATGGCGCGGCCGCGAGCAATAAATTGAAGTCTATTTTGAATTTTATTTTCTGGAACACTATGTAGATTAAATAAAGCGCGGCGAGCGCTATTATTCCATAGGTTATTGTATTTATGAGATTATAACCCTGATTCAAATAAATAGAGTCGAGAAAATATTTTTGTAGGAAACTTGCGGCCATATCTATGCGTAGCAAAGTTAATATAAAAATCTATCTGCGGCCATGCGTCTTAAGCCGATGAATGTGCTTGTGCGCCTCTGCATGCATTTTAGGCCGATGATGATTCAGTATTTCTTCGAACTGCTTTGTTGGCCAGATTACAAGTGCTGCCACGAGTGCCATCCAGCTCGCGAAAATCAGTACTGGCAGTATTCCAAAGTGATCTGCAAAAATGCCGCCAAGGACTGATGCGACCGCAAACGCGATCGCTGCCGCGCCGGCCTGCAGGGAGAAGCCAGCCCCATGGTATTGCTTCGGCAGTATTCTAGAAAGTTCAGTAATCGCAGGCCACCAGCCAGCATCAAAGCCAAAGCTCATCACGCTCCTGTTGACGAGCGCAGACAAGAATCCGGAAACTCTTGTGAACAGCATGCCGCCGATCCAGACCAGCAGGAAGGCGGGCACAATAATGAACTTCGCTGGCACGCGGTCCATAAGCTTCCCCATATGATATTGTGTCACAGCAGAAACCATCCAGTAGCTGAATATTATCAGTCCTATCAGACTTGTGGTTATGCCCTGGCTTTCCAGATAAACTGGCATGTAGATGTACCACACACCCCAGATTAGCGTGTGCACAAAAAGCAGCACGAGTATTGCATTAAATCCTTTGACCTTTGAAAGTTCCTGATACTCCTCAAACAGATTGTCTTTTGTTTTTTTCACCTTTGCATCAGTTATTGCGAAGAGTGCAATTGGCAGGCCTGCGAGGCAGATCAGCGCACTCGTATAAAATAAATTAATGTAGCCAATTTTTGTTATCAGGAAGCCAGCGATGAATGGCGCAAATGCGCCGATTGCAAATAGTATCGCGTTTCTTTTCCCAAGCTGCTCGCCAACGTGATCATAGCTCATAAGGTCAAACATATGGGCGTAAAGCGCGGTCCAGAAAATTGCACCTACTAATTCGAGAACGATGCCTAAAAAAATGAAATGTGCGGTGGTTGTCGCGAGCGCGAGGCCGAAAGCATACGCACCGTAACCCAGCAAGCCGAGTAGCAGCATCGCTTTTCGTCCATGCCTATCCAGCCAATTACCGAGCGGTATGTGCACAAATCCGCCAAGCACCGCGCCGACCGCGTAAATCATTCCGATGTTAGTAAAACTAATATTTATTGTGTGCAAATAGACAGAGAGAAAACTGATCGCCAGCCCGTTACCGAGATTTACCAGGATTGCCAGCAAATACGATGGAATCAAGCGATTAGCAGCCATGCTAGGTAACCTTTTTATAGGTATATAAAATTATATCTTACGGCTGCTGATATGGAACCTGAGGATAAGATACCAATACCAACAAGGAGAAAGGAGCTTCGGCACATAAATGTATCTCAGGAAAATTTTAAGGTTGCGTACGACTTTGCCGGGGAGATTTACAAAAAGTTTGGCCCACTGGCTTTATCAGTTATTATGTTCGGTTCTGCCGCTAAGGACACAGCGAAAAAAGATTCTGACATTGACATAATGATTGTTGTTGATAACACTTCACAGGTATGGGACGAGGAAGTTATTTCCTATTATCGCGAAGAGCTATTCAAAATTACAAAGAAGAACGCGCACCGGGACAAACTGCACATCAACACGATAACGCTATCCACATTCTGGGACAACGTAAAAGTTGGCGATCCCGCCGCGATAAATGTCCTCCGGTATGGTGTTGCCCTGCTGGACTTGGGATTCTTTGAGCCACTGAAATACCTTCTGCTGCAGGGGCGCATCAGGCCCAGCGCAGAGGCCATCTACACCGTTCTGAACAGAACGCCGTGGCATTTCATCCGCGCAAAAGTAAAAATTCTCTCCGCGGTTGAGGATTATTATTGGGCGATGGTCAACTCTGCGCACGCTGCACTAATGACGTTCGGCCACACGCCGCCGAGCCCCGAGTTTGTTCCGAGACTGCTGCACGAAACCTTTGGCAAGCAGAATAAAATGCCGCGCAAATACATAGACTGGTACAATGAGCTTTATGAGTTATGGCACAACATCAAAGCGAACAAAGTCGAATCGATTCCGGGGGAAGACATTGATCTATGGGCCAAGCGCGCGCAGGAATTTGCTAGGTTCATGGAGAAGCTTACCAAAGAAGGGGAAAAGAAATATTTTGAGAAGTTTGCGTAGTGAGAAGAAGTATATCGCGAAGCAGAGCTCCGCGGACTTGTTTCACAAGTTTTGAGAGGTTTACTTGAGTTTGATTATTCTCAGCGAGAAGTTACACCCCAACACCATTGGCAGGCAAGAAGGGATAGGCTTTTAAGAATTGTGCTTGTGTTCACGTGACAGTTAGCTTTTTATTTGCACATAAAGTTAGTTTTATATGAAGTTCGTAATATTTCATGGGTCGTTTGGCAGTCCAGAGGGAAATTGGTTTCCAGAGCTGAGAGAGAGATTAGAGCTACTTGGTCAAAAAGTCATCGTTCCAAAATTTCCCACAGAAGATTGGACACGTTTGACTGAAAAAGGTTCGCAGAGTGCCTCAAAAAATCAAAACTTACAAAATTGGTTCAAGACATTCGGAAGAATTCTAAAATCTTTCAAAACTGGAGAGCCTCTTTGCTTTGTTGGCCACTCTCTTGGGCCATTATTTATTTTGCACATTGTAGAAAAGTATAATATTAACCTTGACAGTGCTATATTTGTATCGCCATTTTTGGAACGTCTTGGCGGGCAGTGGCAAATAGAACTTGTAAACAAAACATTTTACAAAACAGATTTTGATTGGAAGAAGTTAAAAGAACTCATACCTGTTTCGTACGTACTTTATTCCGATAACGATCCATACGTTCCAAAAAAATATTCTATGGATTGCGCGCAAAAACTTGGCAGTTCAACAATATTTGTTAAGGGCGCCGCGCATATGAACATCAACAAAATAGTAAATCTAAACGAGTTCCCACTCGTGTTAGAGTTATGCAAAAGTAGATTGGACTTAACTTTGTATCAACAATATCTAGCACATCGCCGCGAGCTTTTCGCTGTGCCTTATACTAAAAAGGAAAAAACAGAAGAAGTATTTTATATCTCTGCAAGAGATTATTTCGACGAAGGGCGTTTTAAATTTAGAAACCTTCGGCGCGAGGGTTTTTGTACATTATTTTTTGGAATTAATCATATTAATCCACATTCCATTTACATGGAAGAGGCAAGAAATGCTGCAAGGCGAATTGGGAATTTTACCCGCATTTTCATAGCAAATAACTTAGCAGATTTCAAAAAGAAATTTGCCTTGGAGCAAATACGTGCGGATATGGATGCGGGTATTAATGTTTATTTTTGCATGTGGTCGGACATAAAGAAAAAAGTAAAGGAGCCAGACTTTGGCATCTGGGATGGCGAATATCTTTGTATAACTCACTTTGATAAAAATTATAATATGAAAGAAGAGAGGATCAGCGGCAGAAAAAGTGAGATGGAAAAAGCAAGGACTTGGCAAAAAGAAGTTATGAAGCACGCAACAAGAATCCGCAACGCAGATAAAGACGTTGCTGCATTTATAAAAGCCCACTCTTAACTATTTCCCCGTCGCCCACCCTTTCAGCGCAACTTCTTAATAAATTCTGAGGCAATTAGTTTTTTCTTTTCTTCAGATATATGAAACAGTATTTTTTTAATCATGGCTTCGGAAATTGTAAAAATATAATTAAGTTTTATTACGCTGTTTTTCATTGCGCCCTCTTTTTTGGAAAGCACGATACCGGACATGTTTGTATTGCTTGTAACACCCGCAACTACGACGTTTCCAAACTCTTCAAATAAAACAAGTGCGGGCCGCGTTTTCACTTCGAAGGTTTCTGTAAACTGGACATCAGCCAAAACGATTTCACCGAAGTTATGCATTTTCCCACGCTTCATCGTCTTTGTTATCCCAGAGTTCCTTCATTTTTGACTGCTGGATTTTGTGCAAGAATTCATCATATTGATTTTTTTCCTTCGCAGCCACAAATACTTTGGTCATTTTGTTCAAGAGTTCTACGTACGTCTGGCGAGGGTATTCCTTGGCCAGCTTTAGTTTTGTTATTGTAGTTTTGTCGAGTTGTATTGTTGATGTTTGTGGCTTCATATATAGTCACCTATGTATTGGTGATATATTAAGTATATAAGCCTTTCTACTTCCCCGCCCACTTCTTAAAAGCTGGATAGTCCGTCGCGCCGCAAATCCAGTTGCCTGTTGCTTCATTAAAAAAGAACGGCACGCCACCGCACTTGCCGGCATCGTATTTTTCCAGCAGGGCGGCGTTCTGTGAGTTGTGCCACACCTCAAATTTCTCAAGCTTTACTTTTTCTTCTTTCTCGAGCTTTTCAATCAGCGGTTTCATCTCGTTGCAAAAGTGGCACTCAGTTCCGTAAAAATATAACAACCTGCCTTTTGGTTTTGCAGCCATTTATTTCCCCAGCAGTGCTGCAACATCAGGGTTCAGGCAATAATCATTGCAGTAAGTCGGGCACACTCTGTCATCATGTGCCATCGCCTTGTCCAGCTCACAGAAGTTAGTGCAGGCCTGCACAGTATTCGGCGGGCATTCCTCGCGCAATGGTTTCAGCGAGTAAGTTACGCCCAAACACTTAACGCCACCGTAAACATTGTAGCAGTTTGTTGACGTGGCAAGCCCCGTGACCGAGCCAACGTTGTTTGACAAGTCTACTTTGAAGAATGAGCCGAAGACGAAGGCGATGTTTATGCCGACGATTATCACCAAAAACATGGCCAGCCAGAGGCCCATGGAACGCGTCTCCATATGCCAATAATCCTGACAAAGATTAAAAGCCTTTCTACTGTGCGTATTTTATGCCTGAAGATAAAGCGAACCGCGGTTCGCTAATCTTCTCTGGAGTGGTATGCCTGAAGAAGAAAAAGAAGCACAAACATTGGATGACTTGTTCAAATCTGTTGGTCCGCTAACGAAAACGGAGCTTGTAGGCCATAACGTGGATCCAAACACTGTTAGATGGCCGCGCATACTTATTGTACACAAACGAACCAGGCGAGCATGGCACCCTGCGACAGACCTGCTGCCAGGCGCATCTGGTCAAAATATATTTTTCCCAATGTCGCAACTGCCAGAGCTCGGCCTTAAGATTGGCAGACAGGTACCGCTAAATAAGCCATACCAGTTTTACAGGGCACTAACTGTTTTAGTAGGGAATGCGCTTCCAGATCTTCCAATAATACAGGCGATAATACACATGCATTATCTGCCGAATGATAGCAATGATCCATCTCGAATACATGGCAACCATAGCACATTTTATCGGCTATTACAAAATCAAGGTTATGTTGTTATTAGAGGTAATGGCATAACATCTGCCTGGACAAACTCAGGCTGGCATATGCTAGCAAGGGTGCGCGAGAACCAGAGGCAGGCTAGCACGATAAAGCATATTGATGCTAACAGAAGAGTTCTGGAGCGAAAGGATATAACTTATGAAGATGCAGCGAAAGCGCTTGGCTGGACTACTGCTTGTGCAGAAAATTACAGAGCACTTGCGAGAGAGGCAGGCCAGCCACCGAATATATTTGTTATCGGCACGGGCTGGCAAAAGCGATTAACATTCAACCTAGAACAGATTGCCTCAAAATCAAACGCTACTGCAAAAGTTGCGTACGGGCTGCTGCGCGCGGGCAGCGAGTGCACGGTTGATTCTACACTAGACCTATTTTGCAGGATTGCAGCACTAAACAATCGTGATCATTTAAATTATGAAATAAACTGTAGCAAATTTGTAAAAAGTGATGAAGACAAATTCCTAGAATCGCAGGGCTATGTAAATATAATAATTAGCAAACGGAGACGCGGCTTACAAAAAGTTAAAATTGAAATGACTCGATCTGGCGCGGCGCTGTACAGAATGCTTAGCGCAGAGGGCCGGCTCGATGTGGATGGGCATCACGCATACATATAGATATATATGTATCTAATTTTTAAAGTAAATTGCCAAAAATTAATTTATGTTAATTGGTATAGTGGGCACAGCTGAAAGGCAAGCTTTCATCGTGCCACTAAACCTCGACGGAGAAATATGTTAATCGGAATAGTCGGTAAGCCGAATGTAGGAAAATCAACCTTCTTCAAAGCGGCCACGCTCGCTGAGGCTGCGATAGCAAACTACCCATTCACCACGATCGAGCCGAACGAGGGTGTTGGCTTTGTGCGCGTGGACTGCGCGGAAAAGAATTTTGGAGTCAAATGTGATCCGAGGCAGGGCTTTTGTATTGATGGCCAGCGGTTCGTGCCGGCAAGAATGATTGACGTCGCCGGCCTCGTCCCAGGGGCAAGCCAAGGCAAGGGCCTCGGAAACAAGTTCCTCTCAGATTTAGTGCAGGCCGACGTGCTGATTCACGTGGTTGATGCCTCCGGTTCGACAGATGAGAACGGAAAATCTGTCGAGCAGGGCAGTTACGATCCAACAACAGATGTTAAATTTATTGAAAACGAACTTGACTCTTGGTTCGCTTCGCTACTAAAAGAGAACTGGGGTAAGTTTGTGCGCCACGCCCTCGCGACCGCGCCGGACAAGGCGCTGCACGAACAGTTCTCCGGCTTCAAAATAAATTTAGACCAAATAATAAAAGCGCTGAAGAAAACAAAGCTGGAGGGCAAGCGGTTGATGGAGTGGGCTGACACAGATATCGCAGCGTTCGCATCTGCTGTCCGATTGATGTCGAAGCCGACAATAATTGCCGCGAACAAGATTGACCTGCCGACCGCGAAGAAAAATGTGGAGCGCCTAAAGACAGAGTTCCCTGATTACCTTGTTGTACCCTGCTCTGCCGAGTCCGAGCTTGCACTAAGGGAAGCGGCGAAGAATAATTTGGTAAAATACATCCCCGGCGACGATACTTTTGAAGTTTTGGATGCAGGCAAGCTGAGCGAACGACAAGGCAAGGCGCTGGAGTTTGTCCGCCATAAGATTCTGAAGGAGTGGGGCAGCACTGGCGTGCAGAAGTGCCTGAACGCCGCAGCTCTCGACTTTTTGCATTACATTGTCGTGTTCCCCGGCGGCGTGTCAAAACTAGAGGATGCGCATGGCAACGTGCTGCCAGATGCCTTCCTGCTGCCGCCGCACTCAACTGCGCTGGACTTCGCAAATAAGATTCATACAGACTTAGCAAAAAATTTTGTAGCTGCGATTGATGTTAAGACAAAACGAAGAGTTGGGAAAGAACATGAACTCAAGCACTTAGATGTTATTGAGATTATGGCCCGCAAGTAAGTTGCATCGAAGATGCAACCGGGGGAAATCTGGAAGAACCTCAAACTGAAAGGGGGCAGAGCCCCCTTGCGGTTCGGGATGTAATAGAAATTATGACGAGGAAATAATTACGCACCAATTACTAACCTAACATTCTCGCCTAAAACTTTCTTCAGGCTTTCTATTGTGTTACGTGTAATCGTTGTTGGAGTGCCGGCAAACTTTTCCAAAGTCTCGTTAATCTCTTTCAGGGTTGCAGACTTCTCGCTAGTCAAGGCGCCCTCTTTGTCCACAGAGTATTTCTTGATTGCAGTGATAGGGTTTGCGGTGTCAAATACAACATACGCTGAGTCAGTGAGCAGCCACAGATCTGCGCGCCTGTTCTCGCCATAAGACGCGGATATTTTGTACTTATCAACCTTTTTGCCCTTGTTTGCGCGGATTAGCTCGAATGTGTCGTGCGCCAATTTGTCCTCGTCAAATGCAAGTGAGGCAAGCTCTTTTCTGTCTGCCTTGCCCTCCTTGTTGATTGTAACTACGCGGTTGATAACCTCTGCGTATTTTGACGGCGCTAATTTTTTACTAATGATTTCTTTCTCAAACATCTTTACGGAGTCTTCACTGGCTTTCAAGTCAGCAATCCTCAAGGCTGCGACAACATCTTCCATCGTCTTATCGTAAAGTTGCTTGACCTCTTTCTTTACCTCGGTCACTTCCATCTGTTTCATTAATTTGTCCAAGCGCGCAAGATACTTCTCGGATTTGTCCATGTACTCGTCAATTACTTTTGCCGAAACTTCTTTTATCTTGCCGTGCTCCAAGTCTTTGCGTAGATTAAAAATATCTTCCCAGGCCTGCACCCACTTCTCTTCTAGGTGGCCCGGCTTCACCAAGAAGTCCTTCATGTACTGCGTTGTTTCTTTTGGCGCAGGAGTCCGCACTCCTATTATTATTAATTCTTCATGTTTTGGCGGTAGTCTGCTCTATACAATAT
>CAZUEL010000009.1:20979-28092 GCA_964619325.1 Candidatus Woesearchaeota archaeon
CAGGAGGCGGCACGCCCATCATCATCAATGCGCCCTGCGTTGGCGTAAGTGTCGCCCAAAAAAAATCTTCTATTGCAATATTTTTCAAAGTTAATTTTGTGCGGTTCAACGTGTCTGTGCCGGATTTCATATACACATCAATCGCTTCCGGAGTAGGAGTGATCTTGCCTTGCTTCAGCAAGAGTTTCCACGGCGCGAACATTCCCCGATCATACAACGGAATTCCATCACGCAAAAATGTAAATATAACCGGATTTGAGTTCTTGATGTTGTTCCACATATCTGTCAAAATATAAATTTGTACGTTCAGCTTGTTGCGCACGCCAGACTCCAGGCCAGCCTGCTCACCCATCCCCCAGATTATTCCGCGCAGTTTTGACACAAGTTCTGCGGCGGTCATTCGCGTAACATCAGTATCGTCAATCACAATAAAAGTATCAATGTCCGACTCTGCGTTCGCAGTGCCTCTGACCATCGAGCCGGCAAGAACATAAGAAACAACATATTTCTCGAACTTTCGCATCACCATGTTTTTGTGGATTTCTACAAGCCGCAGTGCGCCGATCCAGCCGGCATCGAAAATCGGCACGCCCATCGCAATTAGGTTGACAACATCATATTTGCCCTTGAAACACATATCCCAAATTTCATCTAACATGGCAGATGAAATATTCACATCGGCAAGCTTCTTGCCTGCCATCTCTTTCAGCTTCTTGTCAATCTCGTCCTTTTTCTTGAATTTCTCGTCGAGATTTGCGCCCTCGGTCTGCAGGAGAACTAGTAAATCGAGGGTGCTGAAATTGTTGTTGCACGCCTTGCAGGTCGCACGCAGATCAGAAACCTGTACTTCGAAAGAGCCGCACTTCGGGCAGGCCTGCTGCTGTGGCGGCCTTGGCGGAAGAAGAACCATTCCCAGTGTTTCTTTTTTATATTTTGCTAAAACCTCTTTCTTGAAATCCTCTGCCTTTGCTTTTACCGCTTCGATTGTATCACGTAATTTCGCCGCAAGCTCAGTCTGCTTTTGCTGGAGTTGCTGAGGAGTCATGCCGGCTGGCAAGCCTTCTGCTAAGGGAACCTGTAATTCTGGAGGAATGTAACCTGCGTAGTTAGTATTTGGTGCTTGGTTTTGTGGCTGCTTAGAAGCTTTTGCCATAGCAAAAACGAACAAAGCACCTTTTTAAGCCTTTTCACTAGTCAATATTGAAATACAATCGAAAGCTTTATATAGTGTCAATACTGATACATAATAGATGAATATGGCTAACCAACCAAATCAACAACCAAGAATTACTGTAACCGCACTGGAAGATGCGATCCACCAGAGTCTTATTGCTACAAATAGGAGTGAGGGGCTACAAAAGGAAGTAGATGAACTCCATGCTCTTGCAGGCCGCACTTCTGACCCATATATTCAAACTTACTTAAGCGCAAGAGCAAGCGGCATTAAGAGAGAACTTCAAGAGGGGCCGCTAGTCGCTCACGCGCTTGCGCAACAGACAATGCTCGGTGCAACTGCTGACACTTATGGCACACTCCTAAAAGCTGTCCTCGGTGAAACACCAAAGCTGCCGAAGTTATACTTAAACAAGACACTAGCAGAGCTAAGACAAATGGCGCAGGGGCAACACCCAGACCCATTAGCAGCTAAGCTTGTACAAATCTATGAAGGATTTGGCACAGATCTGGCAAAATTCGCTCGCCAACAGCAAACGATGGGACGCTACAAGGCGATTGTTACCGAATTAAATCAAGCCCTTGCCAGCGCGCCAGCCGGTGGGGCAGGCTAAGTCTTTTTCTATTCTAACTTTTTTTGTTTATTTTCTAACGGCCTTAAGTCGATCCTCATCCCGTCCTGTGCTGCGAGGGTGCGGACTCCAGACTTTTTCTGAATTTCCCGTGCTTCGAATATTGGCTTTGCTCTTAGCATCTTTGCGCCGAAGTGCGATATAATTCCGAGCTCGGGCTTTACCTCTTTCAAAAATTCTGCTGCATCATCAGAGCAGAAGTGTGTCTTCCATTTTTCGTTGCCTGGTTTTAGAACATCCATTATCACTACATCGCATCCCTTGAACGCGTCCCTAAGTTCTTGGAACGGGCTTGTGTTCGATGTGTAGCCGAGCGTGAACTTCGGCGTTTCCAGTCTCAGGCCGTTGTTATAGTCAATGTCATGCTGCGTCGGTGTTGCTGTAAAACTCAGGTTGCCGACTTTTATCTTGTCACCTGTTTTGATCGGGAAAATTTCCTTCAGGTAACTTTTGTAAAGTGCATTAAGCCACGGGCCCTCTTTTTCCGAGCCATTGATTAGCGTTGGCGTGCCGATTAACACGCCTCTGGGTTTTATCCCGCCGAGTGTCATCGCGTCAATCAGCGCGTTGACATCATTACAGTGGTCCACGTGCTGGTGCGAGATGTAAATTATGTCTGTCCTGCTCGCGATTATGCCGAACTGCTTTGCCCTGGCCAGCGCACCAGGCCCAGGGTCCACCCAGATCTGGTAACCCTCAGTCTGTATCACGAACCCGCCAGTCCCGACATATTGATTCGCAACCACGATTCGGCCGCCACCGGTGCCTAAAAATATCAGTCTATCCATAGAAGATTTTAAATATTGGTGGGTTTTTATGGTTTGCTATGCTTGAAGGGTTGCGAGCAAGGTTGCGCGGCGGAAATGGCGAACAGACACGTGTTCCGGCAGATACAAAAACATTAAACGCGTTTCTGGATGAAACCATGCGTAATGGATTTACTCACTCGCGGACAACTTTTGCAAACTGCGGCCTACGACGCGTCGCTACGACACATTGAACTGCCACACGAGCTTGGCGTTGTAAAATTATACGTGGATATACAAACCCTCAACAGCGCGCTGCTGGCATTTCAACAGTCATTTAAACCTGGCAGTCCACCGCCCACACCAGGCCAGCGCGAGACATACGAACAATTTTTAGTCTTTAAACGCGGCGATCTTACGCCGCAACTCGAACATTTTAGAAATCAACTGGTGCGCATGGTTGGTTAAGTGGACCGGGTGGGATTTTCCTTCACTGCCCACCCTTAGTTGCATAGCGTAGCGATGCGACCGGGGGTTTGGGAGTGACTAAGAACTAAGGGGGCAGAGCCCCCTTGGGTCTTAGAATTGAACCCACTGCCTCTCCGTCTTTCGATCACGAAAGTCCGCGAAGGTTTCCTTCGCGTTATGCGAACGGAGCGTTTTTGGCAAAGCCAAAATCCGCAAAGCGGAGCTTGGCGTTATCTACCGATGGACTACCGGCCCACTAGTATAGTTCCGGACTAAAACATTTAAAAATTCGCACATATATAATTCTATATACAAACAAAGCCTGCAGGCTTTGTTGTACATCTGAGCTTCGCTCAGATTGTATGTAGGGTTTTTACCAGTTTATCCACATTCTTCCTCAGCTCCACAATCGTGCCGGATGTGTCAATCACGTGGTCTGCCATCGCAAACACCCGCTTGAGATGAAACTCCTTTTCTTCCTGCCTTTCGAGGGCAAGAAACTCTGGCCAGTAGATTGGATCGCCTGGCCGGCCTCGCTTCTTCATCCGCTCAAACCGTAATTTTGCAGGGGCGGTCACAAAAATTATTCTGACGCGATGTTTGAAAAAGTTTTTCACCAACCTTACATCAGATGAAAGGCGAATTCCATCGATACAAACTTTTTCATCGCTGTCCCTCTCAACTTTTTCAATTACCTTCTCAATAAAATAGGCGCGCCCATATTTTGCGCGCAATCTCTCAGAGAGTTTCTCCAAATTCTCGCGCGTCGGGTGGATGTGCCGCTTGCGCGCTTCACTCCTAATATAATCAGAAACGGTGTGCTTGTGGAATTTGTATTTTGATTCGAGATAATCCGCGACAGTCCCCTTGCCTGCCCCAATATCGCCAACTAAACCAATAACTTGAACTCGCTGCGAGTTCAAGGAATGGAAAATTCGCTTCATCTCCCGCGCCGAAACGCGGAATTTTTGCGAATTTTCCATAACTATGCGAGTGGCCATTTCTTGGATTTCAACGCAAAGCTTATAAGTTTTAGCTTCCTGGAAAACAGATGCGACAGTTCAATATTTTGCTGGAAGACAGGCCAGGAGAGCTGGCCCGCGTGACTGCTGCCCTAACACATACAAACATCCGCAGCCTTTCAACCGAACGGAACAAAAACAGCAAGACATTGCTTAAATTAATAACTCACGACACTAACAGCACAAAGTCTGCGCTGGCAAAGGCCGGCTTCGAGTTCACAGAGTCCGAGATCCTTGTGGTGAGCCTGATTGACAGGCCGGGTGAGTTACACAAGCTAGCCACCAGACTAGGGCACGAAGGCATAAACATTCTTGACATATATCTTATAGAAAAGGCAACCCTCGCCCTGTATGTCGACAAGGCCCAAATAGAACAGGTACGGACACTGCTCGCCGAGAACTTAGTTCAATAATTTTCTAAACAGTTTTTCAGAGTTTTCCTTAAATGCTTCAACAGTACTGTCATTCACAATCACATAATCTGCCATCGCGACCGCGTTGCCGAGGCCCCAGCCCAGCTCTTTATCATCGCGAAAATCAAACTCATCTTTTGTTCCCACTCTTTTTTGGTCCCACTCGGACTCCCTGCTCTGTGCGCGCTGGAAACGGATGTGCGGCGGCGTGTGAATCGCCACCAATGCGAAGTCAGTGCCAAAGTGTTTCCGAAAAAATTTTACTTCATCCCAGCCCTTGATGTCTTCTATTATTACAGTCCTGCCGGATTTGATTGACTGCTCGATGGCCGGCACGCAGAGCCGGGCAACAATGTCATACCCCATCACCTTTCTCAAGTTGGTTGCAAATTCCCTTACACTCTCCGAGGTGATTGGCACATTTTCCTCCTGCATCTTATCTTTGATCGCCTTGCCCATGTATACCGACGCAAACTTCTTCATTTTTGAAAAGTCAGTTAGTAAGGACTGGCCCTGCATCTCCTTCTTCACGAACTCCTTCGGCCGGACCACATCAATGTTGAGATCAAACTCCTCAATAAATTTCAGCAGCGAGTCCTTGCCGGAGCCTGGCATGCCTGTCAAGGCGATAATATGGACTCCATTGGTAGTTCGCGGTGGAGATAAATCAGCAGATTTATCTATAGTTTTAGGTTGCATGCAATCAAACAATAAATTGAATTAAAAAAGATTTAGACAATCGTGCACACAAATAAATTTAAACTCATTACGTAATAATCTAACATGGTATATCTGACACTGCAGAAAAGAGTTTATGAAAACAAAGTGCAGCGGGGTTTTAACTTAACAGATATAGGAAAGGAAATAAATCTTTTGGCGGAAGAGAGCGGCGAGCTATGTGACGCAATTTTGCAAAATAATCGGGCAGATATTACGGATGCCATCGGCGACTTGATGGTTTACTGTTTTGGCTTATGCGAGATGTTTGGATTTGATTCAGACATAACAATAATACAACAAATAGTCGCGCCACAAACATTAGCAAATTATGCACTCCACGCGGGTAAAGAAGTTGGTATGCTAGCAAAGACATATAAACGTAGCAACAAAAAGCCAGTTAACGAGATTGATAAGCGAGAAGAGTTCACTGCACATATTGGTCGTTTGATGGGCGTCTGCAGTTCGATGTTTAGATTTATTGGTGCAGACGAGACACAGGTGCTCGAGCAAATAATTACTGCAAATGAAACTAGGACACATCATGGCCAGGCGTAATTAACGCTTCAACTATAAATTAAAATAAATTTTATTAAAAGATTAAAAATAAAAATGCAAACCTATTCCGGCTTGCCCTTCTGCGCAGAACTGATGCGGCGTTGTATCATCTGCAGTTGCGTATGCACTGCCCGCAGATACGAGCACAGCTAAAACCAAGAACAAACTTATTTGCTTCAACTTAGTAGAATCCATTTTGCCACCGAGTTAACGGTGTTAAATAACATTATAAATCTTTCGCCGGCGGGCAACTAACTCAAGTAGGTCCCTTCTTCGTTGTCTTTTGCCTGCTCAAGCCAGCCCTCCGCGAGCCTGCCAACATATTTGGCTGTTTCTTTCTTCAGGGCCGGCCACTCGCCCCACACCTGTTTCACAAATTTAATCTCATCAGCTTCAGTTTGGAGGCTAGCCTGCAGCCCCAAGTGAATTAGATGCCATAATCTTTTATACAAATTAAACAGCGGCTCGAGCTCCTGCTTCTCGAAAATTTTTGTCTCAATAATAGAGTGAAGCGAACTGGAATTCGGGTTCAGCACTGGCTCGAACCACTCCGCGTGGGCCTGTAATTTATGCGAAACCGTGCGCCGCAGCTCTTTGGAAAAATTAACGTCTGGATCTGCCTTGACAATCTCAAACTCTGTATTAAAGTCGTCGAACTTCGGAAGATCGTACCGCTTCCTCAGCTCCTCGTATTTTTCCTTAACTTTCTCAGCCTTATTTTCTTCTGACATGGTAAGTTGCGGTTAGATTTGTTTAAAAAATGCCATGTATATAAATCTATATGTGTTATGTCAAAGCTTAAATAACAGAAGTTCGTTTAACACCCATGCTAGAAAAGCTTGCCACCGAGTTAAAGCTCCGCGGATTCTCCGAGAACACCGTAAAGAGCTACTGCTTTCACGTGCAGAAATTTTTTGATTTCATCAGGAAAGAATCTGCCGCAATAAATAACGATGACGTAAAGTCTTTTTTGGCATACATGATTGCCGAGAAAAAACTCGAGCCAGCCTCTGTCGCGTTAGCAAAGGCGGCGCTGGTTTTCTACTTTCAGGAAGTCCTTAGCAAAAAGTTTATTGATGTGAGAACACCAAAACGCGCAAAAAAAGTCCCTATTGTTCTGACAAAAGAAGAAATAAAAAAGTTATTAGGTGCAGCAAAAAACTTCAAGCACAAACTGATGATTGAGCTGTTGTATTCATCTGGCCTGCGATTGTCTGAATTGATTAATTTGAAAACCGAGGATTTGGAAATTGCTGATAAGGTTGGCTGGGTGCGCCGCGGAAAAGGCGCAAAGGATAGGCTGATGATTTTATCCGAGAAGGTTTCAAAAGATCTGACAAAATTTCTAAAACCCAAGCCGAGCGAAGCTCGGCTGGGCCCAGAA
>CAZUEL010000010.1:0-27865 GCA_964619325.1 Candidatus Woesearchaeota archaeon
CAAAATCAGGGGCGCTGCAGGGCAAGCAGTCCAACCGCACGCTGAAGGTCGGCGACAAGGTCCGCGCCCGCGTTGTTGCAATTTCGTTTAAAGACCCTAAGACGCCAAAGATCGGCCTCACGATGAGACAGCCCTACCTCGGAAAGATGGAGTGGATTGATGAGTTAGTAAAGGGCGAACAGAAGGCTGCGAAGAAGGCGGAGAAGGAAGATAAGAAAGAAAAGAAGGAGAAGAAATAAAATGGAAATAAATTATGCGAGGTGGGTAGGAAATGGAATCAGAAAGGTGCTAGATGTACGTGGTCCGCTTGAACTTATGGGCTACTTTGGACTCGCCCTAGGAGCAGGATTTTTAACAGGTGAAGGATTATCTAATTTATTCCCCAATTGGCACCTAGATACATCCGCAGCAAGGCTTGAGGAAATTCTTGGATTTGGAATGTTTGCAGTTGCGCGTATCGCTTCGGGGGCAGGACAAAGAACTACGAGGTACGATGGCTAAGCTAGCATGTAAAATCTGCAAGAAATTGGTTGTGGGAGACAAATGCCCGCTGCACCCAGATGCAAAGCTCTCGGACAGCTGGAAGGGCAGGATGATAGTGCTGAACAAAGACAAATCTGAATTGGCGGCAAAGATGAAGGTGCCGGATAAAGGGGAGTATGCAATTCGAGTCTGATTTTTATGGAACTTAAAATATCAAATAAGTTTGAAAATAAATTGCTGAACCGCACGGAGATAGAGGCTGCTGTCCTGCACGCAAAGGAGCCAACGCCAAAGCGCGGGGAGATGAGAAAATTATTGGCTGCCCAGCTTGGCGCAGAAGAGTCATTACTAGTCATCAGAAAATTTTCAACAAAGCTCAGCGCAGCAGGCAAGCTCACTGCGATGCTTTACAAGTCAAAGGAAGATTTGCAAAAAACAGAACCGAAATACATAATCGGCCGCGAGACCGGCCAGAAGAAAAAGCCAGGCGCAAAGGCCGCAGCTAAACCGAAATAATTAATATGGTAAAAGAAAATAGTAAAAAAATTAAAATGGAGGGAATAGCGGCTGTTGTATTTCGCGTAGCGAAATACAACTAACACGCCAGCTGGGTTACGGCTGTGGCAGATGCAAAAAAACCAGTCAAAAAAGGGAAGTCAGTCCTTAAGTACAAGAAGTACGCCGTCAGCGGTGAGACTCTTACGCGAATGGGCAAGACCTGCCCGAAGTGCGGGCCAGCAATCTTCCTAGCGGAACACAAGGACAGGGTTCACTGTGGCAGATGCGGGTACGCAGAGTTCAAAAAATCTAGTTAATTAGAATTTTAGTAACTTCATTCAAGCACGCAACACAATTATCTGCGGTGCACTCCATACAATCGGTTTTCACGTGGATTGTTTTTGCCCCAACTGCGCGGCCGCACGCGATATCTTTGTCTAGAGAGTTGCCAACGAAGAAAATGTCATTTGCTATGCCGTTCAGCTTGTTTAATATGCGCAGGGCCGGCTCTGGATGCGGTTTATTGTAGACTTTGCCCTTAAATGAAATGTCGTTAAAATAGCTCAGCAAGCCAAGCCCCTCCAGAAGTGGCCTGCCAGACATTTCTGGAGTTGTTGTGACAATATTGAGGCGGAAATCCTTTCGTTTTAATTCAGAGAGCAATTCCACCGCGCCAGCCATTGGTTTTATGTCGCCGCGGCGGACTGCAGCAAGCCGGTTCGCGGGGTCCAGCTCGTTGTAAATGCGCCAGAACTCTTCTTTATCCACGCCTTCTTTTTGGAAATAGTCTGTTTCCTCGGTAACTATTTCGTGCGCAGTCCGCGTGTCAGTTCTCTTGCCAAAATATTTATCTAAAATGTCGAGCGTGAACTCCTCGAAAAAGTTCCAAGGGTACGCTATCAGTGTGTGATCCATATCAAACAGTACAACTTTCATAGCTGGCGAAACACGCAAAATGGTTTTTAAACTCTTTTGGTGTCTTTTATGGAGAATGATTTGCCTCGGAATAGAATCGACAGCACACACATTTGGCGTTGGAATTGTAGACGAAAGAGGAAGGGTTTTTGCAAACGAGCGACAAACGTTTACGACAGAGTCTGGCGGCATCCGACCTTACAAGGCGTTCGAGCATCACGTTTTACTCGCAGAATTTGTTTTGCGAAATGCGATACAAAAATCAGGAATTAAGTTAAAAGATATTGACTTAATTGCGTTTGCGCAGGGGCCTGGCCTCGGCCTTACTTTGCGTTCGGGTGCTGTGATGGCCCGCACACTATCCAAGCTTTTGAAAAAGCCGTTAATTTGTGTTAACCACTGCATCGCGCACGTCGAGATTGGGAAACAGACAAGTGGATTCAAAGATCCGATAACTTTGTATGTTTCCGGAGCTAACACACAAATACTTGCGCTCGCCGCTGGCAGATACCGTGTGTTCGGTGAAACTTTAGACACTGGTGTCGGAAACTTTTTAGATAATTTTGGCAGGCTGCTCGGCCTTGGATTTCCGGCCGGCCCGAAGATTGACGAACTTGCAAAGCTTGGGAAAAATTACATCCTGCTTAATTATACAATCAAGGGAATGGATTTTTCTTTCTCAGGAATTTTAACAAACGTGGGTAAAGAGATTGAAAAGGAAAAACAAAAGAATGGAAAAATTTCAGATAGGTTCTTACATGACATCTGTTACTCCGTACAGGAAACAGTGTTTGCAATTCTTACTGAGGCAACAGAGCGGGCGATCGCACACATAAACAAATCTGAAATTTTATTAACGGGCGGTGTGGCTGCTAACACAAGATTGCAAGTGATGTTAGCGCAAATGGCAAAAGATCGCGGTGTGAAATTTAAAGTAGTTCCATTCCAGCTCGCAGGCGATAACGGTGCGATGATTGCTTACGCAGGAATTTTAGCGCATAAAGCAAAAGTCCAGACTAGTGATACAGCCGTAATTCAGGACTGGAGAACGGATCAGGTTGAGGCAGTATGGTGCAAGTAAAGTACCGCGGAAAAATGTATGATGCAGAAGTTGCGGACAGTATGTGGAAAATTTCTAAGGGTTTGAGTTTCACGTTCAGAAAGCGGCCGATGTGGTTTGTCTTACCATCAGAGGGCAGCTGGCCATTCTGGATGTTTGGAATGTTTTTTCCGCTAAAAATAATTTTTATGGATAAAAATAAGGATGTAGTTGATGAGTTTAATGCAAAACCAATGGGCTTTGACCCGAGAACGTGGCGCACGTACAAGCCAGCCAGGCCCGTAAAATATGTGCTTGAAATTCCGATTTGAGTAACAAAGCCGCGAAGACTTTATTAACTGAACAATTCTCGCAGAATTATGGCTGCAGTCGGTAAAATTTCTGGCAAGGTTACAACGCGTGACTTTAGAGCGATTGTTACTGCTGACGTGAAAAAATGGGATTACATCAAGATTATACACAAGGAGGCTGGCCCGGTCCTCGCGCAGGTTACCGAAATTTCCCGCGAAACATCTGAGATTTACGCAGACTGCGTTTTGATTGGCTACAGGAATGAGCGGAATTTCCTGCGCCTGCCGAAAACGCCGCTCGAGCCCGGCGCGGAGATTTTTTCTGCAGAAGATGCGCTAATCGAAAAATCACTTGGGCTGACAAAGAACGGATTATATTTGGGTTTGCTGGAGGGCAAGCCATCCCTAAAATTATTTCTTGACGCGGAAAAAATCTTAACAAAACACATAGCGATTCTTGCAAAGTCTGGTGCAGGAAAAAGTTACGCAGTTGGAGTTTTGCTCGAAGAGCTGGCCGACAAGGGCTACCCAATCCTTATAATTGATCCGCACGGCGAGTATTCAACAATAAAATTTGAGAACAAACATCCCGAGGACATAAAATATTTTTCAATGTATGGTATAAAAGCAAAAAGTTATGCAAGTAAGGTAAAAGAATACGCTGTAAACACAAACATAAACCCAGAAATAATCCAGCTAAAACTGCCAATTCCAGCAACGCCAGCAGAATTGATAGAAGCTATGCCCGTAAAACCAAGCCCGTCGCAGCAGGCCCTTCTCTACTCTGCATTTAACGAGCTGCGCGACGCAAAAGCAAGATTTGATTTTGATGATATAATTTCGTATGTGAATTTTTCTGAATCAAACGCGAAGTGGGGTTTGATTTCCGGCGTAGAAACGCTCTACAAAACTGGATTATTTTCTGTGCAGCCGACAAACATCTCTGAACTTGTGAAGCCAGGCCAGATTACAATTGTAAACTTGAGGGGCGCAGCGCCCGAGCTGCAGGAGACTGCGGTTGCCAGTCTGTCCATGAAATTATTCGAGCAGCGCAAGATTGGTAACCTGCCGCCATTTTTTTTGATTGTGGAAGAGTCGCACCTGTTCTGCCCCGAGCGCGGTTTTGGTGAGGCAGCGTCATCCCGAGTGATACGTTCGATTGCGTCTGAGGGAAGAAAGTTTGGCCTTGGCCTTTGTGTAATTTCACAGAGGCCTGCGCGCGTGGACAAAAATGTTCTCTCACAGTGTTCCTCGCAAATCATTCTGCAGATGACAAATCCAAACGACTTGAAAGCGCTCAGTTCTTTTGAGGGAATTACCGGCGAGACTGAGCGTGAGATCACCGCGCTTCCGATTGGAAAAGCACTCGTAATCGGCGCGGCAGACCACCCAACTTTTGCAGACATCAGAATCAGAAAGAGCTCGCATGGCGGGCGGGCCCAGCAGGTCTCATTTGAAAATGGGGACGAGCCGGCTTCTGACACAAGTGAAAAATCTGATACAGAAATGGTTTACTGCTTCAAGCCGCGCATTTCAAAAACGGATTTGACAATGCTGGAAGAAAAACAAGTTATGCAGTCCAAGCTAGTCCTTACGCCGGTGATTTGCATAAACGCACAGAAGAGTAAGAAACAAATTTACTTAGTTTTCAACCCCAAGAACTCCGAACTTTTGTACATGAACGACAAGTTACAATCAATTCAACTTCCAAGCAATCTGGTAAAATTATCGCCGATGCAGAAAAAAGTTATGAACGCTGTTGCCCAAACGGGCAGGGCAACCGTTGCTGAGATGGTGATAAAGGCGGGCATGTCGCTTGGCGAGTCTGAGGGAGTCGTCAACTCGCTGGCGAAGTTTGGCCTGCTCCGCGTCAATGGGCAGGAAGTAAACCTAACAGACCAAGTAAATGTATTCTTGCATCTCGACCAGCTCAGCTTTCCCGAGCGGGCGGAGTACATCGACTTGCCAGCAGAAAAATTAGAGCAACAGGGAAATTCAGGGCAGATTGTGGCATTTCTGAAAGAGCTCGGCGTTGAAGTTACGAACGAACGCGTTGGATACATGCCGTGCTGGCAAGTAGAGTTTGCGGATGGAACTAAAACCAAGGATGCATTAACGTATTCGCTGGAGCTTTAGGAAGGGTTAAAAGTTTTACTGTCAAGAAAATCGTGGTGTGAGAGTGGGAGCGATACTTATAACTGGCGGGGCTGGCTTCATGGGCAGCCACTTCGTAAAACACATCCTAGCCGCAGAGCCAGGCACAAAGGCAATATGCTTTGACAAGCTGACTTACGCTGGAAATAGGGATAATCTGAAAGAATTATATGGTAATTTGGACTACTCTTTTGTCCAAGGGGACATCCAGAACTCTGAACTTGTTGAACACTTGATTAAAACACAAGACGTGCGTAGGATTGTAAACTTTGCTGCTGAAACACACGTGGATAGGTCGATTGACAGCGCGATGGTTTTTGAGAAAACAAATGTTGGCGGAACTCTTGCGCTGTTGGAGCTGGCAAGAAAATTCGATGTCGAAATGCTGCAGGTCAGCACAGATGAAGTGTATGGCAGCATCGAGCGCGGCAGCTTTACAGAAGAAAGCACACCAGACCCGAGAAGTCCATACTCTGCGTCTAAGGCCGCAGCAGATAACTTTGCAATAGCTTATGCAAAAACGTACGGCCTGAAAGTAAAAATCACGCGCAGCGTAAATTATTATGGCCCAAATCAATATCCGGAGAAATTAATACCGTTAGCAATTACAAATATATTAGAGGGCAGAAAAATTCCGGTTTACGGCAGCGGCAGAAATGTTCGCGACTGGATATTTACAAAAGATGTGTGCAGCGCGATAAATTTTGTGATGCGAAACGGAAAAAGCGGAGAAGTTTACAACATTAGCTCGCGTAACGAGCTTACAAATCTTGAAGTTGTGCGAAAAGTTTTATCAATCTTGGGAAAAGATGACTCGTGGTTTGAGTATGTGCCGGACAGGCCAGGCCATGATTTGCGGTACTCTGTTGATGCGCGGAAGTTAACCGAGCTGGGCTGGCAACCCAAGGTAAGTTTCGAGGACGGACTGCAGCAGACGGTGGAGTGGTACCGGGCGAATGAGTGGTGGTGGAAACCGCTAAAAGAAAAAATGAGCCCGATAAAATGGTTGAGTGGAGATGGACAGCAACGACATAATTGACGAACTGCGAGAAAAAATAAAAACGCAGGATTATTCGAAAAAAGCGCAGATAGATGGAGTGATATTCATCGATATTGCTGAATTTCTGGATGATGGCGGAACTTTTGCTGAACTTGCAAGGCTTGATGATTCTGGTGGCCTGCTTGCAATGCCTAGTTTCAAAGTAAAACAGATAAACCGTTCGGAGATGGAACAAAATTCAGTAAAAGCATTTCACTTGCATTACAATCAGGATGACGTATGGTTCGTTCCGCCGTCTGGAAGATTGCTAGTAGGTTTGGTTGACACGCGCAAAAGCTCTGCCACGCGCGGCGCAATAATGCGTTTTGTTCTGGGAGCAGGCCGGCCGCGTTTGTTATTCATCCCGCGCGGTGTCGCGCATGGTGTTGCAAATCTCACAACTGAAAAACAAACTCTAATATATTTTGTAAATCAGCAGTTCAACGCGGGCAATCCAGACGAGCATCGCCTGCCCTGGGATGTTTTTGGAAAGGAATTCTGGGAGATGCAGAAGGGATGAAACGCGTCTTGGTGACTGGCCACACTGGCATGGTTGGAAACAGGTTTGTGGAATTGATGCGCAACAAATATAACATTATTCGTGCGGGCCGCGGGCGTTCTGACATACAATTAGACTTATTGCATGGGCCATCAGTGGTTTCAGCGATGCAGCGTGTGCGGCCAGAAGTTGTCGTTAATTTTGCGGCGTTCACCGATGTTGATGCCTGTGAAATTGAACGTGGGAATGAAAGAGGTTTGGCATATAAAACAAACGTGTTAGGTCCTACGTACCTGGCAAGGGCTTGCAAAACTACTGGTGCGAGGTTGATTCATATTTCAACAGATTACGTTTTTGCAGGCAGCAAAAGTGATGCGCCGTACACAGAATCAGATACGCCCAAACCAATAAATTGGTATGGCATAACAAAACAGCTTGGCGAGCAGGCAGTCCTGGCAGAGCTCCATGGCGCGTGCATCGCGCGCATAGAAGTTCCGTTTGTTGTGAGCTTTGAGGGAAAAAGTGATTTGGTGCGGACAATAATAAACACCCTGCGTGCAGGTAAACAGTTTACTGCTGTTTCTGATAATAGGATGACACCAACATTTGTTGACGATGTTATTGCTGCACTGGATGTATTAATTGCGCGCGAGGCTGGAGGCATTTATCACGTGGCTGGCACGTCCGCACACTCAACTTATGAAGTAGCCAACTTGGTTGCGAACACATTCGGCTTCGATGCAAAGTTAATAGTGCCGCAGACGCACGAGAAATTTGAGTACACAAGAGCCGCGGCGCCACGCCCGCAGTATGGCTGGCTGTCTACTGTAGGGTTTGTTTCTGCTTTTGGAGAAGGCATACTGCACACGCTGCCGGAAAGTTTACAAATCATGAAAAAACAGATGGAAGGCATACGATGAAAGAAGTAGTTGGAGTCGTGCTGGCCGGCGGATATGGCACAAGGCTGCTGCCGCTCACGCTAACAACAAACAAGCATCTTCTGCCGGTTTACAACAAACATATGATTCTTTATCCGATTGATACTTTGGTAAAAGCAGGCATTACCGAAATTCTAGTAATAACCGGCCGCGACAAGCGTGGGGCATCCATGGCGGGACAGTTCATTGACTTGCTTGGCGGCGATGACAAAGACCGGCTTGGCGAACTGCTTGGCCGAAAGATTGAGAACAAAGTGAACTTCCACTACAAGCTGCAGGAGCAGGCCGGCGGAATTGCACAGGCAATTGGAATGGCAGAGCGTTTTGTAGGCAACGCAAACTTTTTCGCGATTCTCGGTGACAACATCACACAAGATGATGTTTCACAAAAAGTTAAGGAATTTGCGAACGCGGAAAACGAGGCGCACATTTTCCTGAAGCACATGCCAGACGAAAAAATGTTTGAGATTGTCAAGGGCGAGCGGCGCGCAAAATACGGGGTTGCCGAAATTGCGGGTAATGGAATTAAAGGCATTGAGGAAAAACCAGTTACACCAAAAAGCAGCTACGCTGTGACTGGTTTGTATATGTACACTCCAGATGTCTTTGGTGTTGTAAAAAACCTAAAGACAAGCTGGCGTGGCGAGCTGGAAGTTTCAGATCTGAATGACTACTATGCGCAGAAGGGCAGACTCAGCTACACAATACTAAACGGCCTCTGGCTCGATCTTGGTGTGGACCACGATTCTATGCTTGATGGCGCATTGCAAGTCCGAGAGATGCTTAAGCAATAATTTTGCAACCATAATTCTTTAATACCCATTGTAAAACTAAGTTGTATGGGGGAGGCAATAATTTCTGTCAAAGGTTTGAAGAAAACATTTAGAACGCACAAGCGCGGCGCAGGAATTTTGGAGGCGTTGAAATCTCTTGTAAAAAGAAAATATGTTAACTTCGCCGCGCTGAAAGGAATTGATTTGCAAGTCAATGCGGGGGAGATAGTGGGTTTCATCGGCCCGAATGGTGCGGGCAAGTCAACGGCAATCAAAATTTTATCCGGTGTATTGTTTCCCGATGAAGGCCAGGTTAGCGTAATGGGATTTGAGCCCTGGAGCCAGCGCGAGCGGTATGTAAAAAACATTGGCGTCGTGTTCGGACAAAAATCGCTTTTCAGCAGCTGGGACTTACCCGCGTTGGATGGATTTTATTTCTTGCGCGATATATATGAAGTGCCAGAAAAAGAATTTGAGATTCGGCTCAAAGCGTTCACAAAACTGCTTAATGTGGAAGACGTAGTTAAGCGGCAGATCAGGACGTTGTCGCTTGGCGAGCGAATGAGATGTGAACTCATTGCGGCGCTGCTGCACAACCCCAAGATAGTTTTCCTTGACGAGCCAACGATCGGCGTTGATTTGATAGCCAGAAAAATAATTCACAGATTCATCAATGAGCAGAACAAAACGTTCGGAACGACATTCATCATAACAACTCACGATATGAATGATATAGAAAAATTGTGTGAGCGTGTTGTAGTAATCAACCACGGCGAGGTTGTTTATGATGGATTACTCAATGACCTGAAAAGAAAGTATGCAAAGGTGAAATACTTGAGGATAAAATTTGCTGAGCCGCAAAATGAAATAAAGTGTACGGGCGGCAAGGTAACAAAGAAGAACAGCTATGAATGTGCGATTAAAGTTAGCGGGAATAATATTCATCGAATGCACAAAATAATTTCACAACTTATGGACAAATATAAAATCGCTGACATAGTTGTGTCAGACCCGCCGATTGAAGACGTGATAAAGGGGATTTATGGGAAATGAGCTTCAATAAATTTCTTGGACCAGCACGAGTTGCCCTGAAAGACGGTTTCGCGTACAAGTTTGAGTTTTTTGCGTGGACAATAATTATGCCAGTAACTGTGCTGATATTCTACTTCCTGTGGCACTCAGTTTTTACCTACAATGGCTTGCACGAAGTGCGTGGCATGGGATTTTCTGATTTAATCATATACTATGTCCTTGTATTAGTTATGTCAACACTTACGTATTCATCCGTTGCTGAGGACTTATCTGCACGAATACGCAAGGGAAAATTCGTGATAGATTTGGTGCAGCCGATGGACGTGATACAAAGGTATATTTCAGAGTTTTTTGGCTACAAGGCGATCGTGCTGCTTGTCCAGGTTTTGCCGATAGCCATTGTGGCATTAATATTGCTGAGGCCGCAGGTTAGTGCGATAAACTTAGTGCTATTCTCAATTTCAGTAGTGTTGGCCTCAGTGATGTCCTTCTTTATTTGGTTTGGCGTGGCGCTGGTCGCCTTTTGGATGAAGGCTGTTAATGGTGTTTCTATGGCAGTCTGGGGCATAATGAACATCCTGCGCGGCGGGCTTGTTCCACTGGTATTTTTTCCACATTACGTGCAGGCTGCGCTTAGCTTCATGCCCTTCCCGTATATGATGTTTGTGCCGATACAAATATTTCTCGGAAAAGTTACAATCGCCGGCGCGCTGTTCGCTATGGGTGTGCAGGTTTTCTGGATAGTCGTCCTTTTGCTCGTTGCGCGTTGGATACTTGGCAAGGGTATGCGGCTTTTCACCGGGGCGGGAACATGAGATACCTCCGCGTGCTAAAAAATGGCATAAAAATTGGACTTATGGAAGGTATGGCATACCGTTTAGATTTTGCAATCAAACTGTTCGCTTTTGCAGTATTTAGCATAGTTGCCCCGATAGTTTCAATTGTTATTTATGGGATAACGCCGGGCCTGCCAGGCTGGAGTCTTTACGAACTTCTTGTTTTGCAGGGGGCTAGCAGTTTCACGCTCGGGCTGGGCAGTTTTTTGTTTGGAAGTTTTGTTGGCAACACTCTATATGAAATACGCGAGGGATATTTCGACCGGGCGCTCACGCGGCCGGCAAATCCACTTCTGCTGCAGACCGCGAGCTGGCCGGCAGTGGACAACCTAGCGGGAATCATAACAGGTATTTCCATTTTATCTTATGGCTTAAGCAAAACCGCAGTGCAAATCACGCTGCCAAATTTGCTTATGTTTGCTGTGCTCGTTGCACTCGGCATTTTGTTTTTGTACTCGCTTTCTGTGATAACTGTAGCAATAGGTTTTGTTGCGATAAAATCAGAGTCGCTTTATCGGTTTGTTGAGCGCATATTTGAGTTTGCAGATTATCCAATCAGCATATTCGGCCCAATTGGAGCGGCGTTATTTACTTTTGTTTTTCCAATCGGGCTCGCTTCGTTCTACCCCGCGCAGGCGCTGCTTGGTTTAGTTGGGCTGAAGATGCTAGCCACACTAACGTTCATCTCACTTGCCTTTTTTGGTGTAAGCCTGCTTGCCTGGAAGGCGGGCATGAAAAAATACCAGAGTGCCGGCGGCTAGTGGAGAACTCCAACGTTTGTTGCTAAATGTTTTATATAACTCGCTGCGCCAAGGATTGTAACTTTAGTTAATGCTGGGAAGAACCAGAGGCCGAGAACAATTAAAACCAATAAAATAATTAACAAAACTTTCATCTTCTCCTCTTGTTCTGCCTCGCCTGCCGGATTGCGCGCCTGTCAACTGCTTTCGCATCGCCCTTGCCGGCGGCATGGAATTGTTCGCGCGTCCTCTCCCGGAAACGAATTAACTCCTTGTCCATTGCTTTGATTACGTATGAAAGCGGGGCGTCGATGTCGAAGCCTGAATATTCCGCGCTGAATGTTTTTGATGGCAGTGCCAGCCTCAAGTGTATAGAATATTTCTGTCGGCCAACCGCTTTTCGTTCGTGTAGTTTGACCTCTGCCTGAAAATATCTTATGTTTTTGAAATAGTTGTCCAGGATTTTTTGGTAGAATTTCCTAACGCGGTCTTTGAAAAAGTCGTCCTGGAATGGCTTGAGCTGTTCCAAACCCACGAACTGCAGATTCGGGTAAATCGCGGGGGCTAGCATCTCCCCAAGCTTCTGCTTAACGTCAGTCAGCACGCCGCCCTTCTTGGATTGCTTCAAATATCTTTCGGTGTCTATGGCCATAGTCCTAGAAAGTATTGGGGGTTTATATGGGTTTCGAAAACAGTGGACTTTTAAACATCTAAATTTTATCAGGATTATGTTTCAAAAACGTTCAATCTTGAGCTTGAGCAAGGCGTCCGTAAACATTGCAGTGCTTTTTATTCTCGTAACTATTATCGAAGGCGTGCTCTGGTATTTTATGCCAATTTATTTTGAATCAAAACTGAACAGCCTGCTTCTAGTAGGTATCGTAATATCTGCGCATCCGTTTGCATCTTTGTTGGCCAGCCTGCCGGCTGGCGATCTAAGTGATAAAGTCGGCAGGAAGTTTGTATTTATTCTGGGGCTTATGGGTTTTATTGCGTCGTTTGCGTTTTTGTTTATTGGCAGCTTTCAATCACTGCTAGCGTTCATGATTTTCTATGGAGTTTTCTCAACAATGTACGGTATAAGTGCATTTGTTTCTGTTTTAGACCACAGCCGGCCGCGCTTAGTTGGTGAATCTGCAGGATTTTTCACGTCCGCGCAATACGCGGGCTGGCTGTTTGGCTCTTTGCTAGCCGGCGCGCTAATGTCTTTAATTGAGGTCCCACTAATGCTAAAGATTTTAGTGCTATGTGCGATTGCGATTTTCTTTCTTGCACTGTTTATTTTTCCGGGAAAACTTCATTTTAATTTCAGTGATTTTGTTAAAGCTGAAAAAGTTTTAATCAAGGATCGGCTATTTATCGGCGAGCTTAAATCAATTTCATACTTGGGTGCGCCGTTGATTGCTATTTTAACATTTTCTTTTGTATTTGGGTACTGGGAATATGCGATTTGGACGTTTGAACCGATTTATGCCAACGGCCTTGGTTCGGGCTTCCTTCTTGGTGCAGCAATTTTGGGTTTGCTTTCGGTGCCGGGTGCTGTTTCGGCACTTGTGGCCGGCAAGCTTACGGATATGATTGGTCCAAGAAAAATGCTGCCAATCGGCGCAGCGTTCATCTTGGTAGGTCAATCAGCATTTTTTCTCAGACAAGATTTGTTAATACTGGCAGTTTCTCTAATAACTACGTCTTTTGGTGCGTTGTTCGTAGTTGTGCCAATAGATTATTTCATCAAAAAGAATGTCCGCAAGAATTTATTGGGCGAAGTAAATGGCGCAGCAGAGATGTTGTACAACATCGGCGGTGTTGCGGGGCCGCTCACTATCGGAGTGATGCTCTCTGTTTCCCAACTTAGCAACTTGTTTTACTATACGTTCGCTCTTTTCGTAATTGCGATAACCACATTGGTATTTCTGAAGGATGTTTGACCTGCCACAACAAAAGGCTTAAAAACCCTCTACCTGCCCTTAGTCCACTGCTTCGGCAGTAGTTTAGTCCGACGTGATGAATTAAATGGACCGCAATAAGATAATTGAAGCACTGAAGCAAGTTCGTGCTCAGGAAAAGAAACGCAAGTTCGTGCAAACGATAGATGTAGCTTTCAATCTCAAGGAGCTGGATTTAAACAAGGAAGAGGCAAAGCTTGAGGAGTTCGTCCAGCTGCCGCATGGCCGCGCCAAACCCGCAAAAATATGTGCGATTGTCGGCCAGGAGTTAATCGAGCAGGCCAAGAAATTCTGTGACCTCGCTATTCTGTCAGACGATTTTCCAAACTGGGATGACAAGAGAAAAGTAAAGAAATTAGCAAGAGAGTATGATTTCTTCTTAGGCCAGGCAAACATGATGCCGCAGATTGCAAAAGTCTTTGGTAGATATTTCGGCCCGGTCGGTAAGATGCCAAACCCAAAGGCTGGTCAGATAGTTCCGCCAAAGGGAAACATCGAGCCAACCGTGAAAAATCTCAGAAGCCTAATCAAGGTTGCGATAAAAAAAGCGCCAGTCATCCACTGCGCGATCGGTTCGGAAAAAATGACAGACGAGCAGTTAGCGGATAATTTGTTAACTGTTTTTGAAAGATTAAAATCAAAACTGCCAAGGCAGCAGCATAACATTGCAAATGTCTGCGTGAAGACAACAATGGGTAAGACAGTGAAGGTGCAGCAATGACTACGAAAGCAAGAAAAGCGGTTGTCGAGAAAAAAATAAAGGCGGTCGAAGACATCAAGAAATTGCTTTCACAGTACACAACGATCGCAGTAGTTGATTTGACAAGCCTGCCAGCAAGACAGCTACAGCAGGTCCGCAAGAAACTGCGTGGAAAGGTAGATTTCAAGATAACAAAGAAGGATTTCCTGCGAAGGGCGCTGGAAGTTGCAAATAATCCAAAAGCAAAAGAGTTATTGAAGCACCTAGGCAAAGAGCCGGCATTGGTATTCACAAACCTGAATGCATTTGACTTATTCAAGCAGTTCAAATCTGTCAGACAGAATGTCGCGGCAAAGGCAGGCCAGCTCGCACCAGAGGATATCTGGGTGCAGGCGGGCCCGACACCGTTCGGCCCCGGCCCGGTCATTTCTGAATTTGCGCAATTAAAGATAAAAGCAAAAGTGGTCGGCGGTAAGATAGAGGTTCAGCAGCCCTCGCTCGTGGTGAAGGCTGGCGAGCCAGTCCCTGCGCTAGCAGCAAGCATACTCGGAAGACTGGGGGTCACGCCAGTCGTGATTGGAGTAAATTTAACAGTCGCTCTTGAGAAAAATGACCTGTACACAAAAGATGTACTTGATATTGATGAAGAAAAATACATTGGATTAATCAGAAGCGCATACACAGACGCGTTGAAGCTTGGTGTTGCCCGCGAAATTATGACAAAAGAAGTTGCTGAGTATTTGTTAGCAAAAGCAGAGCGCGAGGCGAAGGCACTAGAATCAAAAGTTAATACTCTACCAGCGTAAGCTGGGGGATAAAATAACATGGAACAAATATATGCCGCAATGTTGCTGCACAAGGCAGGCAAGCAGATAACAGAAGCAAACCTGAAGGGCGTGTTGCAGGCCGCAGGCGCAGGAGCAGATGAGTCGCAGTTGAAAGCGACAGTTGCTGCGCTGAACGGCGTTGACATAGATAAAGTAATCAAGGAAGCATCAATTGTGTCAGCAGCACCAGCCGCGGGAGCTGCACCAGCCGGCGGGGCAAAAGCAGAAGCAAAGCCGGCCGAGGAAGAAAAGAAAGTTTCCGAAGAGGAAGCTGCAGCTGGGTTGGGCGCACTGTTTGGCTGATGCCAATAGTGCAAGTCCGATACGCAAGGCTTGCACAGATAGCTCGTATGCGAGTCAATACAGATGGCGGAAATTGCGGAAGAACAAATCAAAGTAGAACGGCTGAAGAGAGAGATTAGCTCGCTTAGCCAGCAGCTTAAACACGTGAGCGAGGAGAAAGAAGATAAATATAAAGAAAAGGATGCAATTGACAAGAAACTGAATTCTTTAGTAAAGGGCGCGAAGGACCTTCGCGATAAGAAAAGAGCGATTGATGCTAAAATAAAGGCGCTGAAGGAAAAAAGAGGTACATTAAATTCTGATATTTCGCCGATGTTCGCGAAGCTGCGCGATCTGCGGACAAAAGTTATGCCTATTGAGCAAAAGGAGCGGCACAGGCCGCCGGCAATTATCCGGAAGCAGATAGAGGAGCTGGAGATGAAAATCCAGACCGAAGCCCCAAGCTTCGAGCGCGAGAAAAAACTAATGGCACAGCTCAAGCTTCTCAAGGCAGAATTGAAAGTGATAAAAGGCGAGGAGGCTGGCTTTTCGGAACTTAAAAATTTCCGCGACTCAATAAAAACAAAAAAATCCGAGGCGGATGATATTCACGAGGAAATTCAAAAGCTGGCAAAGGAGAGCACGGAGATTTTCCGCCAGCTGACAGAAAAGTCGCAGGTGATAGAAGCAGTGCAAAACGACCGGGATGCGATAAAAGCGGTGCTGATAGATTACAAGGCAAAGATTGAGGAGATGAATTCTAAACTAGAAGATATTTTGAAGCAGTGGTCCGCGGTCAGCAAGCAACCACTGCCGGAACTTTCAGAGCTGCAGGCCACGCTGAAACAGAAAGCCGCGCAGGCAGAGGAGAAGCTGAAGTCTGGTGGAAAATTAACAAAGGAAGACATTCTGGTGATGCAACGCCAAGCTATGAAAGGAAAATAATTGGGTTCGAGCAGCGCGAGAACCCATTGCGTCTTTCTTTGGGGTTGCTCCAGACCTTTCTTTCCGCAACGCAAGAAAAATCCGAGGATTCCAGAGAAAATCGCACTGCGATTTTCTTGGCCAAGAAAATTCCGTGGAATTTTCTTTGGTTTCTGCGCCCAGAAAATGCCTCGCATTTTCTTGGGAGAAAGAAAGGGAAGGAGGAAGACATTCTGGCGATGCAAAGGCAGGCAATGAAAGGAAAATAATTAACTTTAAGAACTGCCTCGCAGAAACTTTTCCATGGACTTCAGTAAGATTGACAAGTCGTTGGTGTTTTTAGGAATAGTTGGCGGGCTCTACGCCTTGGCGCAATCGAGCATAGGCATTTTTCTGCCGAATTATTATTTGAATCTCGGGTTAAGCGTAAACAATATAATATTGCTGAACGCTCTGCAGTTTGTAATACTTGGTTCACTCCCGCTACTAACACTTAGATTTTTTCCGAGTGTGTTCGAGAAACTCATTTCTGTAGGCCTTGTGGTGAAAATTCTATTTTTTGTCATGCTAATGTTTACGAGCAATCCAATTTTGCTCGGCGTTGTAAATGGCCTAGCAATGGCAACGTTCTGGCCAGCATTTAATTTGATGATTTTTCGGTTTTCTAATGTCAAGCATCGCGGCCTGCTTGTCGGCTTGTTATATGTAGCAATTCCAAGCCTGGCATCGATCGCAGGGCCGGCTATCGGCGGCGCGCTCATACATTTCTTTAAGTTTAACATGACGTTTGTATTTGGAATAATTGTGCTCGCAGCCGCGTTCGTATGTTCATTGTTCATAAAATATCAGCCAGTAACCGACAAGCTCGAGATACCGAAAAATAAGTTGCTCTGGATATTTGGTGCAATCATTATGATTTCTGGGTTCACAGAAATTATTTGGATAGCCTACCCGCTTTTCTTGCACAAGTTAACCGGTGGCTTCTTGAACATGGGCATAGTGGCTACGATTCTAGCTGCAATAATCGCAGTGGCATCGCTTATCGCAGGCAAGTTTTCTGAAGTGGAACACCACCGTATTGGATTCGCAGCGCTCAATCAGATAATCTGGACCGGCTGGCTTTTTGTACTGGCATTTATCATTAACGTGCCGCAGCTGATATTTGCGTCCATTATTCCTGGGGTTGCCGGCGCGTTTGCGATGATGTTGTTCGCGCTGTTCGGGGATTTCTTCGAGCGCAAACACCATGCGTTGCTCATCGTGCTTTGGGACGTGTTTTTAGGGATTGGCAGGCTCGGCAATCTTATCCCAGTAAAAATATATTTAGATCAAGCCGCGCTTAATTTTAGCGGGTACTTCATAACAATCGGCTTGGTATCTGTGCTGGCCATTGTTCCTTACGGTTTGCTGTACTGGCGCTACCACAAAAAAGAGATAAGTGTGGATGGCAGGCAAGTATGAAGCCAAACATATAAATCCATATATGTCAAATAAATTGCCAGATGTATGTGGCCATCTAGGCCACTAGATGATTTACAATATATATATATATATATAAAACAATATACATTAATATAGCAATCATATAAACTTCTCCCCAGAACTCACAAACTAATAAATACTTTGCGGCTCCTGAAAATGTGTGGTTTCCATGTTAACCAAGAAGGATCTTTTCAAGCAATTTCAAAAAGAGTGGAAACAGCACTATGCGCTCAAGGTTTTTGAGGAGCGCGGCTTTGCGCGGAAGCAGTGCCGGGCCTGCAGGAAGTTCTTCTGGACGTTGGATAGAAAAAGAACGAAGTGTGGCGACTCGAGCTGCGAGCCGTACTCGTTCATCGGCAAGCGCGTTGTAAAGCAGGCGTTTGACTACACAGACACGTGGACAGAGTTTGCAAACTTTTTCAAATCAAAAGGCCGGACTATAATTCCAAGGTACCCTACAATAGCGAGATGGCGCGACGACACGTGGTTTGTGCAAGCCTCGATTTATGATTTCCAGCCGCACGTTGTTTCTGGCGAGGTGCGGCCACCCGCAAACCCGCTCGTTGTTCCACAACCCTGCTTCCGTTTTAACGACATAGAAAACATCGGCGTAACTTCAAGGCACTACTCTGGCTTCGTGATGATTGGCCAGCACAACTTTGTCTCAAGCGCGGGCCACGTTGCACACTGGAAGGACGAGGACATCGGTTTGGCAATTGATGTTCTGAAAAATTTTGGAATAAACGAGAAAGAGATTACGCTGGCGGAAAATGTTTGGATGGGTGGCGGGAATGCCGGCCCGTGCTTCGAGCTATTTGTCCGCGGCTTAGAAGTGCTGACAACGGTGTTCATGCAGTATGCGGTTACGGATGAGGGCCTGAAAGAGCTGCCATTGAAGGTGATCGACTTCGGCTGGGGATTGGAGAGGCTGGCTTGGCTTCTAAATGGAACAACAACCTCTTACGAGGTTGTCTTCGATCCGGTTGACAAAAAATTCATGAAAAAATTCGGAATAAAATTAAATGATGCCGTTCTGAAAAAGTTTGCAAGCGAGGCTGCATATTTGAATGTTGAGGACGTGCCTGATGTTCAGGAAGAGCTGAAGAAAATTGCAAAACGAATCCACGTGCCTGCCCCAAAGCTCACAGAAACAGTCGAGACGATGCGCGCATTCTACTCTATTTTGGATCACACCCGCACGTTGATGTTTGCTCTTGCAGACGGGGCGCTGCCATCAAACTCCGGCGGAGGTTACAACTTGAGATTTATCCTGAGGCGCGCATTAAGATTGGCAGAGAAACATAATTGGTCCGCTGATTTGGCAGAGATCGCGGAGGACTTAGCAAGGGCATACGCTGGTGCAAGGCCGCGCCGTGTTGAAAGTGTCCGCGGCGAGGAGTTAATGGAAGTCGGGGCGCAGCCAATGTTCCCCGAATTGCTTGAGGCGATGCCGCAGATCAGCAAGATTTTGAAGATTGAAACCCAGAAATACTACGAGACTAAACAGAGGGCGTCGCAGATACTGGCTGGCCTGCTGAAGACAAAGAAAAAAATCACAGAAGAAGACCTAGTCACATTATATGATTCTCAAGGCATAATGCCCGAGGATGTTGTCCAGGCAGCAGAGCCACTGAAAATAAAAGTTACAATCCCGCAGGACTTTTACTCAAAGGTTGCCTCGCTGCACACCGAGCGCAAACGCGAGTCGCCGAAGACGAACGCTGCGCTCATGGCCGCGCTGAAGGGCCTGCCGAAAACATATCTTATGTATTATGATGATGAAAAAACAAAGGAGTTTAGCGCACGTGTTCTGAAAGTCATAAACAATTCTTATGTTGTGCTTGACAAGACAGCGTTCTACCCAACTGGCGGCGGCCAGCTGAATGACCTAGGGACACTTAACGGTGCAACTGTGGTCGATGTGCAAAAGGTAGGTAACGTCGTACTGCACGTTGTTGAAGACCTTGATTTCCGTGAGGGAGAAACGGTTATTGGCAAGCTGGACTGGGAGCGCCGCGTCGCCCTGATTAGAAACCACGATGCAACTCATATTTTGAATGGTGTTGCCCGTGCTGTCCTTGGGGAGCACATCTGGCAGGCCGGCTCAGAGGTCGCGCCGGACAAGGCGCGTTTAGATATAACACACTATGCACAGCTGACACCAGAGGAAATAAAAAAGATAGAGAATCTGGCAAACCAGATAGTATTCTCTGGCCTGGCAATCAAAAAAATCACACTTCCAAAGAACGAAGCGGAGAAAAGATATGGTTTCAGATTGTACCAAGGCGGTTACGTACCGGGCGCCGACATCCGCGTCTGCCTTGTTGAGAATGAAGATGTTGAGGCGTGCGGCGGAACTCACGGCTCAAACACTGCAAACGTTGGCCTGATAAAAGTTCTTGGCGCAAAAAAGATTCAGGATGGTATTGTTCGGTTAGAATTTGTTGCCGGCCCTCGCGCGCTGGAAGAAGTGCAGAAAAGCGAGGAGATGCTGAAAAATGCGGCACAGACGTTTTCTATCCCTACGGACCAGCTGCCCAAGACCTGCGAACGTTTCTTCAAGGAGTGGAAGGAGCAGAGGAAGGAGATTGAGCGGTTGAAAGCGGTGGGCAAGCCACAAAAGCCGGAGCAACAAATGCAGAAACAGGAAAAAGCTAAGGGGCAAAAAAATAACTAATCAAATTCAATTCCATCACGTTCCTGATGCAGTTGGAGTTTGTGCTTAACCGGCCACGGCGTATCCAACCCGATAATTTTCACGTGATCAACTATTTGCGCTCGCCTTATTTTTATATCAATTGTTTCTTCTACTGGCGCGTACCGGTACAAATCATTGACGCGCCAATATTTTTTTTTAGAATTTTGATGTTTGGCTATGCAGTAGCAGTACGCAAGCGCTCTGGCTTCAGTTTTATCGTGTGCCAAAAATCCAACATTGTTGTATGGCCCATAATGCTGCTGTGGATTGGTGTAACTTAAATTACCTACAAACAAATCAACTTTGAATTCTAAATCTTCCTCTGAATATGGCGCATCAGGATATAGCGGCCGCAACAGTAATCGCCGGTTTGATTCTGGTAAAATTGCAAGTCCAACTGTATTTTGGTAAAATGACCTGAAAAGCCAGCTGCTCGGATCTAATCTCCATACGCTCAATTGTTTGCTTAGCATTAAACAATTCGCCGGAACTCATATAAAAACTTTTTGTAAAATATTTTTGGGCGGTACTGCTAAAGTCACATGGCGGGTTTATAAACTTTTCTAAACTAATTAAAAAATTATTTCTTCTCAGCTTTCTTTTCCTTTTCAGCTGCCGGTTTCTTCTCTTCGGCCTTTGCACCCTCTGCTGCCCCAGCAGCCAGACCGCTGTCTCGATCCCGCCGGCGTTCAGGTGGCGTGCGGCGACAAAGCCGTCGCCGCCGTTGTTGCCCTTGCCGGCAAGCACGATCACCGGACCGCGCCGCGCGCCGGCCCGCATCCCCTTCGGCAGGCGCGGTTGCGGCCTGTGCAGCTGCGGCAGCTTGTGCTGCAGCTTTCTCAATTTGTTCGATTTCTTTCAGCACGCCAGCCTTCTCCGCGTTCCACTGTGTTGTCTCATCTGCGGTCAATTCAGTCTTTGCAGATTTTATTTTAGAATCATAAACTCCAGCACTTATTTCTTTTAAAACTTCCTTTGCGCTTTTGCCCTCGACTTTCATTCCGAGCGAGACACAAGTGCCAACTAATTCCTTGACTTGCTTTTTCAAATCAATGCTGAGCATTGAATCTGCCTTAGTTTTTGCGACTTTGATTAAGTGTTCAATCCGCAACGCACCGGCTGGCTTCTTTCCCGCAGAGCCAGAGCCTTTTTCAACGCCAGCCTCTTTCTTCAAAAGCGCGGAACTTGGTGGCAGGCCAACTTCGATCTCATATTTTTTCGCGCCAGCATCTACCTTGACTTTGACTGGAACGTCCATTCCCTTCAAACCCTCAGTTTTTTGGTTGATGTCCTTGACGAGTTGACCTATGTTTAGCCCTTTGCCTGACAGCGTCGGCCCGATTGGTGGGCCTGCTGTGGCTGAGCCGCCCGATACCATGAATGTGAATGTTTCAATTTTTCCCATGTTAGAAGCCCAGTAGTTCGGTTTTTAAACCTTTGCCAGCAGGCAATCCGCGAAAGTTTTTTTCGCGTTATTACCGCTCTTCCTCCTCTTTCTTCTCTTCCGCTGCCTCTGCTGCGCGCTCGGCCAGTTTAACAGAATCTAGGCCAAGTGTGATTGGGATTGGCACCGCGGCCTGCAGTAATTCCAGGACGACCTGCTGTTTCTGCAAGTCTACACGCGTTACCTTTGCCTTCTCGCCTTTGAATGGACCGGCAATTATTGAGACAATGTCGCCCTTGTGAACATCAACAGTCTCTGGCTTGAACTCGATCAGGTGTTCGATCTCTTCATATTTTGTGGGATTTCTTAAAATTCCGCGTACGTAAGGGATTCCGGTTGCGATATTTTTTATTGAATCATAGCCATCTGCTTCGATCAGAATATAACCAGTCATGCCGTGCGGGAATACGATGCTGTAGATGCCGGCCACTTTCTTTGCGTTGGAGGCGATAAAGTCCATTACTTGTGATTCTCTACCAATTGCTGTTCGAATTACGTAAAGTGCCATTTATGTTAGTAGCTGCGCGATCATCGCGATTATGAAGCCGATCACGCCCAAGATCGCGATTCCCAAGGCGGCTGCCTTGGCGGTTGTCTTGAACTCTGTCATGTCCGGCTTTTTTGCGATTTTTAGAACGCGGTAATATTCTTTGAGTTTGAGAATCCAGCTGTTGATTGGCAGGCCTTCCATCTGAATCCGCGGCATGCCTATTTTTGGGAGCTCTAGTTTTGGAGCCTGCGGGCTGGCCTGCGGTTCCTGTTCTACTCCGTCTTGGTTTTGCGTATCCATTTAGAACGAATTGAAATAAAACAAGGGTTTATAAGCGTTTCGAAGAAACGATTATTCCATGAATGAGCAAAGCGAAGTGTGAGTTAAAGGTTTTGATTTAAATTAAACTTGGTATTTTCCAATTTTTATTTCTGCGTCTAGAAGATTTAATTTTGGGTGGTATCTTCCCAAGCCTGCAAAATATTCGTGACGGGTGTGACGCATAACGTAAGTAACTTTTAGCATCGGCTACGCCGTCTTTAGTAGCGCTTAGCGTTGACCATGCTTCGTCAACAACTTTTAACGGCCTGCCGGACACCACATCAAATCCAGCAAAATAAGTTGTATCTAGCAATAGCTCATGCAAATCGCGATTAAAATATGGCATGTACGTGCCCCACGGCGTTTTTTCTAGAAGCCATTTGTTTCTGTTTTTTGGTGCCCATCCTGCAGCATTATGGGCTGGATCGGTATCTATGAAAAAAAGCGTACCATCTGGTTTTAGGGCATCATAAAACCGGTTTAAGGCTCTTGTTAATGTCAAATTACCAAGGTGATGAAACGCCATATTTGACGTCACGAGATCAAATGTTTCGTTGGGGAGTTTGAATCTGTCCATCGAACTTCTAATAAATCTGACTTCTGGAATGTTTCTTCGCGCGCGTTCAAGTAATTTAGCGCTTAAATCCACGCCAACAATATTTTCTGAAAGTATGCCTTTCGAAATTAAATGCTTGATCACGAGGCCGGTACCACATCCCACATCAAGAACACGCACGTCTGACCGGTATAAATCAGGTATGCGCGCATCGAATGCGGGGCGCTCTATAAACCTCCAAGCGAACGAGCTATCTGCAAACGCCGCATATTGTGCGGCTTGGTCATCATAAGCTCGCCCGATAAATCGTGGGGCCGCAGTTCCATATATTTGGCGTGGTTTATGTGTGAGTCCGGCTCCTAACATAAAATTGGCAGATTAGTAATGGTTATAAACTTATTCAATAACTCAAACCTACGGGTTTGAGGAATAGAAAAATCGTCTGCGATTTATTCAATGAACTCAATCCCCAAATCCTTGCTAAGTTCCTGCTTCTTCTTGTCCGAGTAAGTCCTCTTTGGCCCAAAGATTTGTGGCGATTTCACGCCAGTCACAACAAGCATAGCCCGTATTGTGTTCTGCAGGTCAGGCGAGAGCTGTGCGCCCCAGATTACATTTGCCTTTGCGTCTAATTTATTGCTGACGGTTTCGACCACTTTCTTCGCTTCGTCAAGTGTCATGTCCGGCCCGCCAGAGACATTAATCAAAGCGCCAGTCGCGCCCGCGATGTCGACGTCGAGCAGCGGGTTTGTGATTGCTTTCTCAACCGCTTCGACCGCGCGGTTCTCGGTGTCAGACTCACCAACGCCAATCATCGCCACGCCGGAGCCGGTCATCACCGTTCTGATATCCGCGAAGTCTAAATTTATCAAACCTGGTTTTGTTATTAATTCAGTTATGCCCTTGACCGCGTTAGTTAAAATTTCATCCGCAACTTTGAACGCGGTATGTAATGGTAAATCCGGAGCGAGTTCAACAAGCTTGTCATTAGGAATTACAATAAGTGTGTCAACCATACCTTCTAATTTCTCGAGGCCGTGCATCGCGTTCTCGAATCTCTTCTGGCCTTCCATCGAGAATGGCAGTGTGACGACCGCGACGGTGAGTATTCCCATTTTCTTTGCGATTTCTGCGACAACTGGCGCTGCGCCAGTGCCTGTCCCGCCGCCCAGACCGCAGGTAACGAACGCCATGTGTGATTCTTTCAATGCTTCCTTGATTTCGTTCTCTGTTTCCTTCGCGGCATCCTCTCCCACGTGTGGGTCAGCCCCAGCACCTAGGCCGCCAGTTAGCTCTTTTCCAATCAGGACTTTTTTGTCTGCGACGGTTGCGATTAAATCCTGTGCATCTGTGTTGATTGCGATAAGTTCCGCGCCCGTGACTCCAATTTCTGCCATTCGTGCGATTGTATTATTGCCGGCCCCGCCAACACCAACAACTTTAATGCGTGCACGCTTGCCAGCCAGAAGTCGCTCGAGCTCTGCATCCATAGGTGATTGCGGTGTGCCGCCTTTGCCTGCAGGAACATAAGCCATATTTTCTCCAACTCCGCCGCAAAATCGGCGGGCGCTTTGGTCGCATTCGGCGAAGCCGAATGCAACAGTCGCCAATGGATACCGAACTTGCAACACGGTGAGTTTTCACTTGCAGATTAAGACACATATTTAAAGTTTTGTGTATTTGAGAGAATTAATACACTAAAATGGCAAAGGAGATAAAAAGTTTGTTGCTGGCAGTCCTCATAACCATTGGTGTTTATCTCTACATCACGAATGCAGGCCCGGCTGTGCAGACCGCACAGTTTGCAGGCCAGCCGGAGGCGGTTGCAGCCGCGCCGCCGCAGGTCACGCTTACCTCAAATACGCAGACAAGCCTCGTCACGAATACCGTCAAGCTCATCGATGTCGCAGCGACCGGCAGCTCAGTTGTACTTGAGATAAATGGCGGGCGGCACGTGGTCGCGCATTATGCAGTTATCGATGGGCTGAAAATCTATGTGATTGAAACATTCTACTCAAAAAATCCTGCCGAGCGGTCGGCAACGCTCGTGATTGCCGAGGTTTAAGCCTTAACAAAAACGATCTCTTTCTTAATCTCTGGCACCATCTTCTTTATGTGCTCGGCCAGCGCCTTTGAGGCTGTTGCATCCAGTTTGTCAAAGTTCTCGCCAGAGAGTGTAATATCTTTCTCACCATCTTTTATTTCCTTTGCCTCGATTCTGCTCAAACTTAAAACAATTTTTATTTTTTCTGTTACGTCCGTGATTTTTCTGTTTATTTTAACCCAGTAGCTGAGCGCCTTGCCGGCCAGCGGGTGGTTGAAGTCTAACGTAACGCGGCCGCCAGAGACCGCGCGCACGGTAGCTGTCATGCCATCGACGTTCACCTGCATGCCCTGCACCGGGTGGAACTCCTTGAACTTGTTTAGGTTTGTGAGCTGGATTAGCTTTGGATTGCGTGCGCCATATGCCTCATCAGAAGAAATTTCGAAATTATACTCTTTCCCGACTTCCGAGCCGACTATCTGCCTGTCCAGACCAGGAATGAGCATGCCAGCCCCGAGGACTGCGCGCATCGGCTCGTACTTGTGTTCGTGGTCGTGAATCTTTTCCTTTTCAGCGACCTCTTTAACTGAGAGGTCAAAAATCTGGCCGCTCGTTTTGATTCTGCCGACGAAGTTGAACTCCACAAATTCCCCTGACTTCAAAGTATCAACCATGCGCAAGCCCAGAGAACGAGCATTTTAAAAGGTTGCGCTGCTAGAGTGAGATATGCGGCCGCTGTTTATTATTCTTGCAGTCCTGCTGGCATTAACTCCAGCCTTTGCAGCAGAAACATTTAACCCAAGAACAGTTGGTTCTATCAACCTAGACTATCGCGAGTTCGGCTCGGTTACCGCGCAGCCAACAACCGCAACAGAGATACAAAAGCTCGAGCTGAACCTGTTCACGTTCCCGAGGCAGACAGACACGATCTCTGTGCAAAACCTGAAAACAAATCCAAATGCAAACTTGGAAACTGTGCGAAACGAGCAGGCCCAAGTTTATCGCTTCGGCAATATTGGGGCGGGCAGCTACAGCTTCGAACTGACTGCGGATATATCAAATGAAATATTTTTCCCAAAAATAACAAGTAAAATAAAATTTCCGTACGATGTACCCGACGACATAAAGCAATTTACAATTCCCACAGAGAAAACAGAGTCTGATGACTCGGAGATAAAACAGGTTGCAAATAATTTGGCGGCAGGCGAGGATGATGCGTTCAAAATAGCAGCGAAAATTGCAAAATGGGTTCACGAGTCCGTTGATTATGATGAGTCGCAGTGGGTCGGCGTCGCGTCTGCAAAGGATGTGCTTCGCACAAGGAAGGGTGTGTGCGATGAATTCACAAATTTGTTTATGGCGCTTGTCAGAAGTCTGGGCATGCCAGCCCGCTACAAGGTCGGCTCTGTTTATACAAATATTCCGGCTGTGAATGATTTCCAGTACCATGCATGGGCAGAGGTTTGGTTTCCTGAGTACGGCTGGGTGCCGTTCGACCCAACATTTGCTGAGTATGGCTGGATTGACCCAACACACATCACCGTAAGGACTTCGCAGATTGTTGAGCCGGTTGCTGTCTCATACACCTGGCGCGGCGGCACTGTAAAAGCTGACGGACCCGATACGAAAATAAAAATACTTGAAAAAACACAGAATGGCGGGCGTTTTGTAAACACAAAATCCTGGCTACAGTTCGACGAAACCAGTTTGGATTCGAGCAACATAATCTGGGCAGAAGTTGAAAACCCAACAAATTTTTACGTGCATGCCGCGGTCTGGCTGGCAAAGGCACCGAAGATCGAGGGCCGCAATGAGCGCGATGTAATCTTAGCGCCAGGCGAGAAACAAGTAGTTGGCTGGCTCGTCCAGCTAAGCGAGCCACTAAGTGAAAATTTCATTTACACGTATGCGATTGAAACCAACTCGCTGTTTGGTGAGAACGCGACAGCAACCTGGAAGCTGCAGGCCAGCTCGCCAAACAGGCTGACCGTAAGTGAGGCAGAGTCAAAACTCCGCGAGAGCGAAACCGCGAAAGAAGTAAAAGGCGCGCCGAAGACCAATGTGGAAATAGTAGTGCCAACGGAAGAATATGTTGGAAATAATTTTATCATTTCGCTAAATATAAAAAATTTCGGGAATGTGCCGGAGGGGCAGCTTGAAGTTTGCTTAGATGGAAGTTGCAAACGATTGTATGTTGGCATCAATGACGCGCTGCAGTACAATCTGACCGGCCCGACAGCCGCGGGCAGCAATCAGCACATAGTTAGTTTAAGCGGCACAAGTATAAATGAAAAGCGGGATGTTGTGATTATTGGCAAGCCGAAGCCGTTTTGGATTTTGATAATTGAATTTTTTAAATCTTTATTTGGCAAATAAATTTAGTATGGCTGCGCCATCAGAAAATTCATATGGTAGGATGTTAGATACAAATGCAACGATGCCAGTTAAGAAAAACGCTAAAAAGAATAATTGAGATACGTAGCTGCTACGGTTCGCGCCATAATAGCCAGTAAGCGCCAGTAAAGAAATTATTAAATTAGCAACTGGGCCGGCAACTGCAATCAATATCTCTCTGCTAGCTGAAATGTTTTCTGCCCGAAAACTGGTGTGTGCGATTTCTTCTCCATTTAGTAAGAATCCATAGTTTTTAATTAGTGTGTTGTTGAAATACAGTTCTGAGTCGTAGCCAAAAAATTCTGCGGTTGCGTAGTGCGCAGCTTCGTGTACTACCACGTTTGCGGTTAGTCCGGCCAACGCCAGTGGCAATACCATAAATAGTATAACTGTTTTCTCTAACATACAATTGGTGGCAACGAAAGTTTTAAATCACTTATGCATATATTAAATTATATAAATCTATATATGGGAGCGGGGTGATTTCCTGACAAGGAAAC
>CAZUEL010000011.1:0-1353 GCA_964619325.1 Candidatus Woesearchaeota archaeon
ATTAGCGTCGCCGCGCACGCGAACTATGGCTATGTGCACGTCCTTCTGTTTTGAATCCTGTGTTTTTGCCATGTCTATCTTGTTACTTTCATCTGTGATGCTTTTCTTAGCGCATTTACAGTAGCGTGAATGAAGTTAATTTTTTTTCTTGTCTGTCCCCAAGTCTTGCTCCAAAGGTCTTTGTAGCCTGCAGCTCGCAGTACTTTTTTCAGCTCGTCATCAACCGCTAGGCCTGTGCCTTTGGGGGCTGGCATCAGTTTCACTTCTACCGAGCCAGATTTTCCGCGGACTTCGAACGGCAGCGAATGTTTCGTGCCGCAGCCGCACTTCCACGAGCCGCAACCCATCGTGACGCTCATCAGATTTAGCTTGGCCTGTCTCAGTGCTTTCTCTTTGGCAGGTATGGATTCCTTTGCACGGCCTATTCCGACGCCGACGTGGCTGCGTTCATCTCCAACGACCGCCATCGCCGCAAACATCGGCTTGTTCCCTTCCGCAGTTTTCTTTTGAGTTTGCCTTATGATTCTTCGTTTGCCACCGCCGAACTTTCCGTGCGCCTGCCCAATCATTATGTAATTTGTCTGCATGCCCGGCAGCAGCTTGTCCACAATCTGGGCTTCGCGTATTTTTGCGCCCTTGTCAAGTATTTGACTTATATCTGTAATCTCGCCGGATTTTACTTTCCTGCCAGTATCAGATTTCGGCTGCCATGCATCCAATGCCCGCTCGGCAGCAGTAAACACTCTGGGCGCAGCCTTTTCTTCTACCGCTTCTTCTATTTCTAGGACTACCGGCGCTGCCTCTACTTCATCCACGTGTGCTTTTTTATCTGCCATTTTATTGTAACTCCATTATTTTCTTTTTAACAGCATCAAAGTCGCCGAAGTTCGCTTTTAAGTGTGTCGCAATGTGCTTGCCAGCAATCCTATCTGCGCTCGGCAGGATTTTCACATCGTGTTTGACTTTCAGGCCTGCATCCGTTGCGCCCTTCAGCGCTGCGAATATTTTTGCGCCCTTTGTTACTGAGTGAATGCCAATATCTAATGCTGCTTCCTTGTTGCCTGCCCGCCTTCCTAAAAGCAGGCCAGTTAAGTATGCAGCCGGAATACTTTTCATCCCATGTTGCCAACCCAAGCCTTTCAGCTCTGAGCTGTGCGCGGTGGCCAACGTCTTGTCACCCTTCTGCGAATATTCAACTACCTGTGCGGAAATATATTTATCTGACTTTCTTATAACGAGGCGCAGCATGCGCGATTTCAACAGGCGAACGCGCTGCGGATAATCTGTTATACCAAGGCGCCTTCTTCGCGATTTCACTATGTATCTTGGTCCTGTTGCCATTATGCTTTCACC
>CAZUEL010000011.1:1453-24722 GCA_964619325.1 Candidatus Woesearchaeota archaeon
TCTAAATAGAAGCGGATGTGTCCTTTGTCTCGGAAGAATCCGCCTTTTGCTTTCATGTACGCATCACGGTAGATTTCATTTGTGATTTTCTTTTCTGTTCTCAGCTCCTGTAACATCGAGCGCATTGCCCTTATCTTAGCGGTCCACGTGTTGCCGGTGCGCGCCTTCCATGCACCCTTCTTGTGGCCCTGTCCCCTGCGCTTGCCCTTCTTCTTTTGCGCGATTTGCAATTTCGCGCGGAATCTTGATGGTGTTGCAACCGGCTTTACTATGATTGCGCCAGTTTTTATCAGCGAACGTATATCTGCTTTTGTGATTGCTTCCTTAACTTCCTCCGTTCTTGCGGTGTTGATTACAACTTTATCTAGGCCGACACCCGCGACCTTCGCTGCCAATCTTTTTTGTAAGAATAAGTCCATTTTTATTTACTCTCCACCTTCTTTTCTACAGGCACGGCTGTCTTTACCGCCTTTGCAGGTTTTGGTTTGCTGGCTGGCGCTTGCGTTGCTTCACCCAATTTTTGTGCGAGCGTTTCATCTTTCTTTTCAGTTTTTGCCGGCTTTTCGGATTTTGTCTCTGCTTTACTCTTTGCTTTTTTCTCTTGTGTTTTCTGTCTCATCGCTGCAAGCCTTGCTTCTAGTTTATCGAGCTTCAAGTTTGTCTTCAGATTCATCTCTTTTGCTTTTTTTGCAATTTCTATCTTGTGCCTCAGGCCAACAGTGCTCGATACAATCGCCACGCTCTGTGAATTTAATTTTGAGAGTTCTTCAACATTGTGAATCAATACTGGTTTCTGGCCGAGCAGATTAAGGCCGCGGACGAGTGCCGGGCCTCTGTAACCTGCCTGCACTGATGCCTTGTGGCTGACTCTGCCCTCGCGCATCTTCGAGTGCTTGCCTTTTGCGCGCCTCCACTTCTGGTCGTGTTCTAGTTTGAGCCGCAGATATGTTTCCTGCCTGACAAAGTAAGGCCTCTTTCTGTTCATCTGCTTCCTGACTTCGAGTAACCTTTGTAGTTCTGCCATTTTATGTTAGCGTAACGGGCTTGCCGTCCCTCTCAATCAAATAAATTCCATCCAGGAATACTCGTCTGTCCCTGTTTGAAATTCTTGTTGTCTGCTCGATGAGTGTGACCGTCTTGCCGGCCAGCTCGATGTCTGGCGAGCTCACCGTTATTATATCGCCTTCAATTTTTACTACAACACCATCTGGTAGTTTTGCAATCTTATCGCGCTTCGAACCGAGGAAATTTTTCACCGTAATTGTTTTACCCTCGAGCTTGACGGTCATCGGAAAGTGCACGTATGTTATTTTTAGCTTGTATACAAACGGCTCCCGTACACCCTTAAACATATTCATGATGTGCGCCCTGAACGCGCCTTCGAGCGCCTTGTATTTTGCTGTGGCATCCATTGGCGTGAGCTCGACCTCGTTGCCGGCCACTTTGATGTCCAGATTTCTTGTCGGGAATTTTCTCTCGACCGCGCCCTTTGGGCCAATCACGGCAATACTATCTCCTGCTGTTTTTACCTGCAGGCCTGCCGGAATCTGAAGTTTAGTAGACATATGCTATCAATGCGCCCCCGAGTTTCTTTTGCTTTGCTTCTAGGTGTGTCATCACGCCCTTTGGCGTTGAGATTATGATGCGGCCGAAGTCCTTGGCCGGCAGGAAACTTTGTTCGAACTTTTCGAAATCGCCGAGCTGAACTTGGAAGCGCGGCTTTATCACGCCGATGTTATTTATTCCGCCGCCGAGTGAAACTTTTATCGCGCCGCCGCGTTTGTTGTCTGTGAGCACGAACTCCTTCACGTAGCCCTCCGTCTTTAACAGCTCAAGCACTTTCAAAATTAATTTTGAGCTCGGTGTGATCTCGAGGCTGGCCTTGCCGCTAACCCCTGCGTTTCTTATCGCAGACAATGCTCGTGCTAGTGTATCGTGTTCCATCTTATCTGAACCGCGGGAACCCAGGTTCCCCCAGTTTCAAGGTCCTCCTGACCCCTCCTGGTCGGATTGCGCAAGCGCAATCCAACAAACCAAAAGATTTATTTATATTTTTCATCTTAATTTCTTGAATCCAAGCTCCTTTGCTGCGGAACCGCGGGAACCTTGCAGGTTCCCCCAGTTTGACGCTCTTCCTGACCCCTCCGCAGTCGGATTGCTAGTGCAATCCAACAAAATCAGAGGCGCATTTACAGTTCTCATCTTAATTTCTTGAATCCAAGCTCCTTTGCAGTTTCTCTGAAACATCTTCCGCAGATGTTGAGATTATATTTTGCGATGTGCCTTCGTGTTCCGCCGCAGCGCACACAGATTGCCAGCCTCTGGCCGAATTTTCTCGCCTTCGGAATATTATGGCGCATGAATCTTGCTACACGCGTCTTGCTTACTGCAATTTTTTCAACAGATGGTCGCTTTGGCATTTTAATCTTCCTCCTTCAATTTCACGCCGAAGTTTTCTTGTGCCCATTTCAGGCTGTCCTCTGCTGTTATCTCATGGTGTTTTCCTATCGAGCGCTGCCTGATTTTTCGTTTTGACACCCTGTAGCCCGGGCGAATGAGGCTGACCGCAACTTCGAAACCGAGTATTCCGATTTTGGGGTCGTACTTTACGCCTGGTATCTCGATGTACTCTTTCAGCCCAAATGTAAATCCATTTCTTGTGAACGCTCGTTTTGGAATCTCATTGTCGATCGCGTGCAGCGTATTTTTCAGCAGCTCTGCCGCCTTCTTGCCGCGGACTGTGACCTTTGCGCCGACTGGCAGGCCTGGCCTAACTTTCCATGTCGGGATTCTTTTTGTAGCAACTGTTTTGACTGGCTTTGCACCGCTGAGTTTTTGCAGCAGCAGGACAGCTTTTTCCACGCCCTCTGCCTCGGTACCGCCACCCATGTTGAGAGTAATTTTTTCTAGCTTGATTTTTCTCATGATGTTCTCAGCTTGCGTTTTTACTATCATTTTACGACCTCGGGAGTAAAATAATTAGCAAAATCTGCTTTTCCATAATTTAGATTTTGGTTTATCATTCTAATTTTACCTCTGCCTTACTTTCGCCGACGACGAACAGCTTGTTCACGTGGGTTTCAAACTCTTGTTTATTGTGCTGCAGCAGTGCGATCTTTTTCTTTCGCAGCAGGCCTTCCGAGCGCAATTCTTTGATTGTCGCGAGCGTTCCCGCATTTGCGCCTGATGTAACATAGGCCAGCTTGCCCTTTTCGAGTTTCAGGTGTGATTTTATTTTTTTGCCATTTACGTCCATGACCATGCCGTCGCCGACCGCGTACTCTTTTTTGTCTGCAAGCATCGTCCAGCCGTTGTTGAACCCTAACTGCAGCTTGCCACCGTGGACTGCACGCTTCTCTGTTACCTTGAGCGGCAGCAGCCTTGACTCGTCTGATTCGATGTCTATTAATTTCAATCTTGCATTCTGGTCAACGACAACTCGGTAGTGCTTGTCTATCTGCTCGATTGAGATTGTGTCGAACAGGCCGACCGGGAAGTTTTGCTCCTTGATTGTTTTTCGATTCACTTTTACAAAACCAGAGTTTAGTATGCGTTTGATGTTTCTGCCGACGAACGCGAGCTTCAGGATATCCCTTAAGTAAATCACGAGCGGCATCGCCTCATCCATCGAGTGCGTGCCAGGGAGCGATTTGGCTATCCATTTGATTCCCTTTCTCTCGACCGGCCAGCTTGCCGGCGCAGCCAATCTACTTAGGTGTTGTTTTTTGGACATTTTTTCCTCGCCCTAGCGCCTCCGCGCGTTTCTTGTCCTCTAAATTGAGTGAGATGAGCAGCAGGTTTGACGGTGCGATCGGGTAGAACCTTGTCGGGCCCGCCTTTGTTTTTTCCTCTGCGCCCTTGACAAATACCTTGTAGTGTTTCGCGTCTACCTTTGTGATTTCACCGATTGTTCCGTGATATTCACCGCGCATCACTTTTACCTTGTCGCCCTTTCTTACCGGGAAGCTCCTTCGGCCATACTGCTTTTTTAAATCCTTGTTAAGGTGGCTGGCCATCAGCTTGTGCCTGATGTGCAGTGGGGCGTTCTCTTTATACTTGACCTGCTTGCCTGGCTTGCTGCTTGAGTTCCAGTGTGGGCTCCAATCTTGTTTCATATGAATTTATCCTCCATCGCCACATCTAGCTGCGACACTGTAACTTGATCGGCGCGCAATATCCAGCTATGCATCACTGGCTGCCGTCCCTGCAAACCGTCCCTCACACAGCTTAATATTATTCTTTCTATCCCTCGCAGTTCTGTACTGCAAACTTTTCTCAACTCTCCGCCGTCCACTACTCTGCCTAACATGCACAGTCTTAACCACTTACCGCTCATCTGGAAACCTGCAATGTATGCACCAGCGATGTCGACTCTGCCTTCGCGGGTGGCACTGTCCACCGCAACCATTTGACTCAATATGAGTGCGGCGTAGTCCAGCTCTTCTTGGCGCATTGTGTCTTCCACATAGGTACGTATGGTGCTGCCTTCAGCTACGCCATGTTCACACATAATGACTGTCTTCAATGTTTTATTACTCATAGTATCATACTCGCAATCTTAGCGACTGCGCTCCATCTTATTGCTACTTCCTTAGCCATCGGGCCTTTCACCATTGTGCCCTTTGGCATGCCGAGTTTCGGATCCTTGATCACGACTGCGGCATTGTCCTCGAATTTGACTTTTGTCCCATCAGGACGGGTGTACGCCTGCTTCTGGCGGATGATGACTGCCTGAATAACTTTGTGCACCATGTCTGGCTTGCCTGCCACAACATTTGCAGTTATCAGGTCGCCGACACCAGCGACGGCCAGCCTGTTAGTACGAGACTTGAATCCCTTGACTGAGATCACTTTGATTATTTTTGCGCCAGAGTTGTCCGCGCATATCACGCTTGCCCCTATCGGCAGGGGCTTGCTCATGCTTGCTTTTATGGACTTCATGCTGGCACGCCCTCCCAATGAGCTACAAATTCTTCAAGCCTTGGTGTTAATTCTTGTTGCACTGCTTCAGCTGGCGACATCGCAAATTCTTCTAATCTTGCCCAGCGGTCAGCTCCAACTTGCCTAGCTATTTCTGCCAATCTTGCTGACATATCTAGTATCTCTGAGTTTCCACCAACAACAGAACTGCCTAATCTTACTACCCTAGCCAAACTAGACCTGGTGTAGTGCACAAATCCTGCTGGCGTATCCTCAACTAAGCAGAAGCCGTTCAGGCGTCGATCAGATACAGCCTCAGCGGCCCTTTGGTCATCAGCACCATCGCGGATGACTCTCTCAGAAAGTTCTTCTAACCACTGAACGTGGTCTCCAGGATAATTATCCAAAATAAACTGTGGCACCACGGCAGTGTCGGGCGTTGGTTTGTGACTCGGTCTACTTCCAGCAACTCTGGCTGGACTACGACTATGAGTAATGAGTCCGCGAGCTGCGCAATATCTATCTAAAACACCGTACGAATATGGTGCTTTAAGTGCTACCATGTGCAATGCGCCGGCCAATGAATGCGTACTGGCCAATGTACCTACTATTTCCGCAAGACCTCGCTCATCTTGCTGTTTTAGTGCTGTAATCAAATCGTATGCAGATGGATTGTGTGCATCGTTTGTAGGCCCACCCTGCATAACGTGAGTTTGTCTTTCTCTTGCTGACGCGCCCGATTGCGGCTGGCAAATGCGAACCCCCACTGGCCGCTGCACAGACATAGCATTTGCGTGGGCCACGTTAGTGGCACCATACGCCAAGGGCGGTGAGCACTCGCGTGTTTGTGCAACATCTGTTGCCTGCGGCACTAAACTTCCGCCTATCATAGCAACTGCTGCTGCAACAACTACTCTTACGCTACCACTGTGTTGTCCATTATATTGCCCTTTCATTGCAACCTCTCCACAACCGCGAACTTCACAGTCTTTGTCAGCGGCCTTGTCTCCACGATTCTGACCCGCTCACCAGTCTTTGCTGAGATGCAGGCTGGATTGTGTGCGTGAACTTTAGAGCGGCGTTTTTCATAACGCTCGAACTTTGGAATGTAAAATAAGCGAGGCCATTCCACTGTGACTGTCTTCTGCATTTTGTCGGATAAGACTACGCCTTCGAATACCCTTCCGCGGGCTGGCAAGCCACCATGCAGCACACACTTGCGGTCTGTGCACGCAGAAGTTTTGATAGTTTGTTCTACCTTGACTTCACTAACTTTTTTCGTTTCTTTCTTCACCATTTTGGAAACTTTTTCTTTATCCTATCCCACGGCCTTGCGACCAGGAGATTCCCTTCGACTTCCACCTTTTCTTTATCTGGAAGCGTGAGCGTGATTGTAACCGCGTCCTTGAATACGCGCTTGCCGTTGATGACGAGCGTCTTGTAACTCTCGTCCACGATTTTTCCCTTCAACCCCGCACTGTTGCGGGATTTCACGACTTCAGCGGTCAGGCCGATTAACTCGTGCCTTACCACGTTGTTGACATTTATCGGCATTTTACTCCACTTGCTCTCGGACCTCAATGCTATCCGGAGCAAATCCCGCGGCGACCAATATCTCTTTTGCCTTTTTCCTGTGATCTCCCATGAGTTCGACCGTGCTTCCTTTTATTGCACCGCCGCAGGCCAGCCTTTCTTTCAGCTGCTTGACGAGCGACTTCACGTCACTTTTCGGATCGACACCCTCGATCACAGTTGTCAAACTGTTAAATTTCCTCTTAACAGCTTTCACCACGATTTTTTGCCCCTCTTTTGCGATTGTCTCGCAAACGCAGAGGTCTTTTGGCAGCCCGCACTTGGGGCAGTTTGTTGTCATACTTTTGTTTTACTTCCTCCAATTCCCTTTAGAGTGTAAACGCGTGCGATTGTTCTGCGGATTGCTTTTATTCTGCCTGCGTCTTTTGACGCGCCTGTTGCGGTCTGCAGTTTGAGTTTCATCATCTCTTTCTTCAACTCGGTGAGCTTGCCTGCCAGCTCTTTTTCCGGCATCTCACGGATTTCTTTAGGCCGAAGGATTGCCATTTGTTGCCTCCGTAACCGCTGCGACTGCAGGTGTTTCTGCTGGTGCTTCTACTTTAGTTTCTGCTTTAACCTTCTTAGCGCGCTTTGGCTTTGCCACTACAACTTCAGTTGTGGCTTCTACCGCGCCGCCCATTTCTGCTGGGGCTTCTATCTGGTATGTTGCCTGCCCTTCCGGCAGTTGTTTGATTTTTATTCTGTCCGGCATTTTGATTGTCGGCGGCATCAATCTTACCTGAATGCCGACTGTGCCAGAGCGCAGATTTGATGGTGCAATTGCGATGTCCACGTCTTCAAGGGCAAGCTGGCCGCACTTCTTCATGTAGCCTGCTGGAAATCTCCATGCTTGCGCCCGTGAGCCCGGAACTCCGCGGCCGGCAATTCGAATTTCAACTCCCAGTGCGCCCGCGCGCATCGCATCCTGCAGGGCGCGATAACCAATCGCCTTAAATCTTGAAGGTCCAAATCTTTCCAGATCTGATGCGATCTTCTTTGCGAGTATTGCTGCACTCAAACTCGGGTTGTCAACCTCTCTAACTTCTATTTGCGGGTTTTCCAAACCGAATTTTGTTTTGAGCGCCAGAGTCATATCTGAAATTGTTTTTCCGCCACGGCCGATGATTATGCCCGGCCTCGTTGCGGAGACAATTATTTTTTCGCCGAGCGGTGTCTTCTCGATGTCGATGCTACCGATGCCGGCTGGCTTGCCAACCTGTGTGTCGATGTACTCTTTGACTTTCATGTACTTCACGCGCTCTTTGATGAATTCACGTTCTATCATTTTTGTTTCAGCTCCTCAGAGCGCGCAGCGCGAGGTGCAGCTGAGCTTAGCTCAGCTTGCATTTTTTTCTTCGGCCGTGCAATCTCTGCAACAACTAACTCAAAGTGTGAATTTTTCCTTCGATGGCCGGCATTCCTTCTCTGTGTTCGGTGAAAGGCTGGCGAGCCTCTCTGTGCGGATGTATGAATCACTGTGAGTGCTGCGGTGCCGAGGCCTTTTTGCTGTGCGTTATTTTTTACCAGTTCAAGCAGGCTTATCACACATTTTGACGCGAGCACTGGGTAGTTCGCAGGGCCTTTTACACCTTTCTTGTGAGTCTGCTTTTTATTGTATCTTGTGTACGGAACGGCCTGCTCGAGATTTGTTACGCGTTCCAGATATTTTATCGCCTTCTCGACCGCCATTCCTTTGATTGTCATTCCGATTTCACGAAGATCTTTGTCTGACACTGGCATACTTGTACCTTTTGCTCGAGCCATCGTCTTCACATCATAACCCTGGAATGCATAACCCATTGTCATTTTTATTTCACCGATACAAACTTCGAGCCTCTTGTTGCACCGATACCTGGGGCTGCGTGCTTGACCTCCTTTGTTGGAAGTACGAACTCGCCAAGTGAGTGGCCGACCATTTCTGGAGTGACCGCCACTGGCACGAACTGCTTGCCATCATGAACACCAATCGTGAGTCCGAACATTTCCGGAACTATCCACATATCCCTACAATGCGTCTTGACATCTTTCTTGCGCTGGCCTGCCTTCGCGGCCCGCACTTTTTCCATCACTTTTTTCTGTGCTTCTGTAATTCCGCGCGTTAACGATCTGCGGGCACGGGCGGGCAACAGCGCAGAGAACTCTTTCAGTGACAGCTTCTGCATGTCGTCTGCAGTTTTTCCCCTATATGTGAATATTTTTGCCATTATTTACTTTCCTCTTCCTGTTCTCCTTGCCGCGATTAGGCCGACCTTTCTGCCTGGCGGCGCGTTTCTAGATGTTGTTGTTGAAACTCCCAATGACCGCCTGTGGGACCCACCGAACTTGTGGTCGATTGCATTCTTCGCGACCGCTGAAACAACTGGGTGTATCTTGCCTGTTGCATGCCTGGCTATCATTCGCTTTCCGCCCTTGACCCACGGCTTCTCCTTCCTTCCGCGGCCGGCGATTGTCCCGATTGTTGCACGGCAGTCCGCGTTGAGTATGATTGTCTTTTTTGATGGAAGCCTAACAGTCGCCTGATTGCCTTCCTTTGAAATTAAGATTGCGAAGCCTCCTGATGTCCTGATGAGTGCACCGCCGTCCTGTGGGTAGCGCTCGATGTTAAAGATTGGAATGCCCGTTGGAATATTTCTGAGCGGCAGGGAATTTCCCAACTTGATCGGGGCTTCGTATCCGAGGTAAATTTGCTCGCCAACACGTATTCCATGTGGGGCTGGCACTAGCGCTTTGGCGCCGTTCTCATAAAGCACGACCATTAGCGGCGCTGTATGGCCGACTGAGTCAACGATATCAAGTACCTCGCCCTTCATAGTTCCCTTTGCTAATTTTGCGTATGAGATTGCGCCGTAATACCTGTGCGATGGAGCTCGGTATCTGGGCCCGCCAGCTCCCCTTGCCTGCGTTATTAATCGCTTACCCATTTACAACAACCCCCTCATTACTTTTGCCGTAGAACCAAGAACAAAATTTATTTCCGGAACATAACCTCCGTCTTCTAGTCTCTGGCGTACTGCGGACGCTATTGTACTTGCATCCTGCGGGCACAAATCCCGTGTCATTTCCTTGACAATTGCTAGTATGTCTCCCTGCGGCTGCACAACAGACACAGGTCTTTTTAGTGCTAATATGTTTCTTGCCACTATGTCTGCAACAACTTCTCGTTCCCTGAAATTATCCATGATTATCATATCAACCCCAGCTGAGTTGTGATTTCACTTGCCGGCGTCTCCGGGCTCAGCTTGATTATCGCTTTCTTCTTGCCTTCCGGCGTGATCTCTGTGCGGACTGCCAGGACTTTTGCGTTAAAAGCCTTCTGGATTGCCCACCGAATCTGCCTCTTGTTTGAGTTTAAATTTACCATGAACACAAGTTTGTTTTCTGCTTCCATCTCGCGGACTGCCTTTTCTGTGCTAAGCGGATATTCCAGGATACTGTATGGGTCTTGTGTTTCCATTTTTATGCGAATAATTTCTCCTTTCCTAACGTTTCAATTGCCGCCTTCGTCCAGACTGTCAGCCTGCCGGCATGTGCACCTGGGGCGAGCAAGTAAGCATTCAGATTTTTTACCGGAACAATATCAATGCCTTGCAAATTCTCTGCAGCGATTTGTAGCTGGCAGTCCTTCGAGACAACGACCAGCGGGCCGGCCTTTGTCACATATTTCCTGCCGCGCCTTTTTCCCTGGCCTGCACGGATTTTTCTCTCCGAACATCTTTCAAGCTCTTTTGTTAATCCTAATTTTTCAAGCACAGAGATAACTTCCTTTGCTTTTTTTAATGATTCAAATTTGTCTTCAACAATTATTGGTATTGATTTTACGCCGTCCAGAATGTGTTTCGCGCCAACTAATTCTTTTGCTGTTGTTGCGGCGATTGCGGAGCGGATCGCCTTCCTTCGCTCTTTGGTGTTGATTCTTTCCCAGTATTGTTTTCCTGTTTCTGGCGGGAATGCGGCTCTGCCTTTTCTTGTTGGTGATGCGAACGCGCCAACCCAGCCGAACTGCGAGCCGCGCTTTGACATAACCTTTCTTTTTATTCTTGAGACGCCACGGCCGTAGGTTGTGCCAAACCTGTGCCTGCGCTTTGAAGTTTGCTTTCCTTGCCTCGTGCCAGCAATCGGATCTGTCCCCTTTGGTTGGAACTGATAACTCAAAACTGATAGGGCCGCACGTTTGATTAAATCTTCTCTTATTTGTTCTGAGAACTGGAGCGGCAAGTCTATTTCAGAAACTTTTTCACCTGCAACTGAATAGATTATAGTTTTCATTATCCCTGCTGGCTCCTTGTGCTAATCGCCACGACTTCTGGCGCCTGTGAGAATAAATTTTTCCTTGGCCTTGCTGGGTGTGTGAACGTGACTAATCTTTTCTTAGCGCCCGGGACCGAGCCGGCAATCAGAGCGTAGCTGCCCTGCACCAACCCATAGTGCGAGATGCCAGAGACTGGGTTTGGATTTAATGTTTTAACGTCTGCAATTTTCAAAATTTGCCTGTTGAACTCGGTGCGCTGGTGATTGCCCATCTGGCCTGATTGTGCAACCCACCACGCAACTCGCGCTGGAGTGATTGGGCCTAGTGATGCCCTATGTCGCCTGCCTTTTTCCGCGCGATGGCTTTCCAGCCTGATGCCCATTCGCTTTATCATTCCCTGGAAGCCCTTGCCTTTCGTGACGCCGTGGGCATCCACAAACTCGCCCTGCTTGAAAACATCTGTGAACTGAACTTCTTTTCCTAAAATAGAAAGCGCATAATCAAATTGCTGTTGTAATGTTCCACCAGCAATCGGGAACTCAAAAATATCTGGTGTCTTTTTCGCGAAGCCGGTTGTCTGCGGCAGCGTTTGTATAACAACGCCGACTCGTGAGGCACTCGCAAGATGTTTTTTGAAATCGTCAAGCTTTACATTTCTTTTCTTTGGCGCATTAAGGACTCGTAAAAGATTTTTATCAAATGTTTCAGACATAAATTCAGAAATCAAGTGCAGGCCATAGGGAGTTTGTTTGTATAAACGAACAGAAAAGGGTTTGATGTTTGGAATTTCAATAATAGAAACTGCATAATTTATCTCTTCGCCCTTTGTAAGAGCCTTAGGCCGGTTATCAATCGCGTTAACAGATGTCATGCCCGCCTTGTATGCGCAGAAGCCTAAAAGTTTTGGAGCCTTGAGATCTTTCGGCTGCGCCCACCGATCTACGTGGCCTGAAATTCTGCTGGCACGCACTCTAGGCCAGTAGGCCAGACTTCCACGGCGCGGTCGCTTCTTCTTGATATGACCCATTTTTACCTTTCGATTATGATTTGCTTCCGAAGTACCTTTTTAAGGCTTGTTTCTGGAGAGTTTCTCAACTAAAAGCGACAGAATTAAGCTCTGCTACTGTAGGGGAATTTAGTGTTGGGAAGGGGGTTTTTAAAGATTACGCTGCGCCGTTTGGTGCTTGTGGAGTATATGTTGCTAATCGGACAAGCGCCTTTAGATGCTCGCCCGCAGGGCCTTTGTATTTATCTTTAAATTCTTTGCGAGATATATCACCCATACATGCGCGCGAGAAATCTACTGCGAGCGCGCCATTTGATACCATGCGCGCCAAGCCTGGAGTGTTCAGACCCAGATTAAATTCGCGGTTAACCAATTCGATTAGGCTTGGCTCTTTTCCAAGCTGCGCTCGATGCTTGTCTATGAGCGCCTTGTGCTCCTGATATAGATCGCGGTCGTATCCGTGGCTTAGGCCGCTCCACTCCAAGGCAGCTACATGCACAGAAGATTCTCTGTACCCAATCAATGGCCGCGCTGCATCCGCTTCTCTGAAAATTCTTTCGCGCTCTGCCCTGAATTGCTCATCTTGGAACTGTGTTCGCAATATGCACTCAGCAACCTGTCCACGCAGGTAAAACACGATTACCTCATCTTCTCGGCTTTGCGATGCAAAAGTCTGTCTAAACACCTGTAAAATCGTGCCTGCCCCATCTGGCAACGCCATACTTGCTGGATCACTTCGCATGTGTTCCATATTATTGATTAAAACTGAATGTGATTAGTTTTTAAAGATTATGTTTATTCGCGCTTTGGTTTGGGCGCAGTCCACGGACCGCCTTCTTCACCAACACTATCCTCAAGCGTGTGAATAACAAATTGTGGTATTGTGGGGATCTGGCTGGCCGGCTTCCAAGCCCCGTACGACATACCATAACAAGCGGGGTCAATTTTTCTTGGTGGCTCGCCATGAGTAAGTGCAAAGATTTCCACGTCTGCTGCTACGGGAAAATTGCGCCCTTGCAACGCTAATGCTACCTCCGGCAAAATACAAAAAAATGTACCAACTTCGTAGCCGCTGCGCGTTTTGACCAAATACGAGCGTGGCACAGGTACGTGCACATCAACGGTTCCAGTGTTTTGTCCATTTGCCATGTCAATATTGCCAGCTTTTTAGGTATTTAAAGTTTTCCCTTGCACCGCGATCAGATCTGAAGAAAAATAAACAGAGCTTGGAGGCATCACCGAACAAGTTCGGCGGGGCCTCCAAAAACTCCGTTTTTGGAGGTAAGCAATGGCCACGGAATTATACTAGAATTCTCGTGGTATTGTTTATTGTACTGAACAACAGTTCAGTCTAAGCCTGCATCATCAATTCAACGGGCTTGAGTATGTTCAAGTTTGTTGGAGCGTTTTGCTCAAACAGGTGCGAGTGCTGGCCATCCACTTCGATCACACGAAGCGAGCCGTTGTTGCGCACCTTGAATTTTATTTTCTGCGAGTTCATCATTGCGAGCAGATCAAAGTACTGTTCTGCATCCTCGTGGTATTTCAGGTTATACACCTGCTCAACTTTTGTTTGTTTTCTATTCGCGATTTGTTTCACCATTTTTAACACACCCCCTTACTTAACGAAAGTCTTTTGGCTTTCATACTTACGTTTTGTAAGCTCCTGCTATTTAAGGCTTTCTATTTGCGAGAATATAATTACAATACGTCACTAAAAATTGTTAAACGTTTTAGCAAGTTACAAATAGAAATGCTTTTATAACTGACGGCGCGAGCTTACTCTGGTGTGAGATGTTGGATCCGATCGATCAGCGAATTGTTGAGAAACTTAGCGACAACGGCCGCATCTCTCTAACTGAATTGTCTGATGGTGCCGAACTCTCGCGCGTTGCGATCGCGAACCGCATTGACAAGCTGATTCAGAACGGATTTCTAAAGGTTTCTGCGATGCTTAATCTCGACAGATTGAACTATCAAACATTAATTGTTGAATTACAGATTGAAAACGGGAAGAAGACAGACTTCAAGCAGCTGGTTTCCGACTGCCCGAAGGTGGTGCAGGCCTTCGAGATGACTGGCCAGTTCAACCACATGCTTGTGTGCTCATCAAAAAGTTCTAACTCGCTCCGCAGATTTGTGGACGACGTGCTGAAAAAGTTCGCAAAGGATTGCAGAGTCACAATGGCATCCAATCCGATCGGCGCCGGTTTCACGCACATAAAATCTTATAAGGAGTGCGAGCATTGCAGGAGACTGAAGATAGAATAATGGTATTCGACCTGATAGCAAGGCACCCGTTTGCAACTGTTGACTTAGCTGCGCTCATACTGCTCGTAATTTCGTTTGTATTTATCCTCAAGCTGCATAACTTGATGGGTAAGGGCAAAGACACCGGGCCGGTAAAGCTTTTGCTCATTGTGGTAATAGTTAACGCGATACTCGCCCTGACACTGCTTGCTGCAGTCTACCAGAAATACATCGGTGCATACTTCAACTACATCCGCATAACAGACATCTCGCTGTTCGTAATCGGAGTCATACTTGCATTCTCAGCGTACAAAATATATTACGACTACGAGAAGCTGATAAAGAAGAACGAGCCAGGGGAGTAATTAGCCTTTAACATTTCCCACTGGAATTAATCTGCACACTTTCTTAGACACATCCGCGATTTCCATTGTGTCCACAACTTGGTTGATGTCTTTGTATGCAAGGCCAGCCTCTTCTGCCAAGCCTTCCCACGAGACTGACTTGACGTATATGCCGCGCTTGAGCATGTCATCGTAAAGTTTTTTGCCCTGGAATTGTTTTATCGCTGCAGAGCGTGACATTGTCCTGCCGGAGCCGTGCATCGTGCTGCCGAAGGTTTCACTCTCCGCGTGATCCGTGCCGACACATAAGAATGAGCCGGTTTCCATCGAGCCGCCAACGATGACTGGCTGGCCTGTGTCCCTGTAAATCTTCGGCGTTTCCTTTCTGTTTGGGCCGAACGCGCGTGTTGCGCCCTTGCGGTGCATCACAACTTCCTTGGTTTTGCCATCGATCTTGTGCGTCTCTACTTTTGCGATGTTGTGCGCGACGTCGTAAATTAAATTCATTCCAAGTTTTTCTGCATCTTGGTTGAAAATCTTTGAGAAGCCCTCGCGGATGCGGTGCATTATTAGCTGGCGGTTTGCAAACGCGTAATTTGCGGCGCATCTCATCGCAGCAAGATAATCCTGTGCCTCTTTTGACTGGAATGGCGCACAGGCCAGCTCAAAGTCCCGCGTCTTTAGACCCCAGCCCTGCATCTTCGGCTTGAAGTTGCTAACATAATCTGTACAAATCTGGTGGCCAAAACCGCGCGAGCCGCAGTGGACCATTATGCAAACCTGATTCGGGAAGATGCCTAGGCTCTTTGCAAGCTTTTCGTTGTAAATATTTTCTTTTTTCACAACCTGAATCTCGAGATAGTGATTGCCGGAGCCGAGCGTTCCCAATCCGGCTGCACCGCGCTTGACCGCACTTTCAGAAACTTTTGCTGGGTCTGCGCCCTCGATTGCGCCAAGGTCTTCAATTCGTTCGATGTCTTCTTGCCAGCCATAATTATTTTTCACGCACCACTTTGCGCCATCAACCATTACTTCCTTGTGCTGCTGTGGCGTGAGTTTAACAGTGCCGTGCCCGCCGACGCCTGCAGGGACTAATTTGAATAAAGTATCAACCAATGGTTTTAATTTGTCTTTGACATCATCCCAAGTCAAGTCCGTTCTGATGAGGCGCATGCCGCAATTAATGTCGTAACCAATTCCGCCCGGCGAGATGATTCCTGTTTCTGTGTCGAATGCAGCGACACCGCCGACAGGGAATCCGTAGCCCCAGTGCGCATCTGGCATCGCCATCGCAGCTTTTTGTATCCCTGGCAGGCAGGCCACGTTGCTTATCTGCTCAAATATGCCCATGTCCATCTGCTCCATCAGTTTTTTGGTTGCGTAAATCCTGGCAGGTACGAGCATCCTCGGCTCGTCCTTCTTGTAATCCGGTGAGATTTCCCAGACTACTTCAGAAACCTGTTTCACTGGCGGGCGTTCTTTCGGAAGTTGTATCATGGGTTTAACTAATACGCAGGACTTTTAAAGATTTATGAAAAACGCCAGGGGCGTTTTCCATCCCCTGAACCCAATATGGGTTCAAGTTAGACATCCATCACAACCCGTGCAGTCCAGCCCTTCTTGCTCTTCTTCAGCTCAAACATATGCCAAGTTACCGCTTTGATGTCCGCGCGCTGCTCGTGCTTCTTCGGATTGATCCTCTCGCCGGCCAGCTCGGCCTGCAATATCCACGTGCCGCCCGCATCAGTTATTTTTGTTTTGAATTTAGAAAAAAATAATTTATCGGTGTCTGTCATGCGCACTATTTCATTGAGAAAGTCAACTAATAATGTATTTAAGTCAGAATTCACGAGCTTGATTGATTTTTTTACTTTTGGTTTTATTTTTGCGGAGTCGGTCATCGTCTCTGCGATCGCGAGCGCGGAGTTTGCAAAAACCTCGTCCAGTGTCTTGCCATAGGACTCGAAGGCTGCCTCTGCAGTGACTATGTCCAACGGTTTGAACTTGCCTGCAAACTTTTGTTTGGCCATAGCTGACAAGCGGTTTGGAAACTTAAAAGCTTTTACTTCGCCGCCCGCGTGTTTACGCAATCCTGCCAATTAATTTAGCAACGCTGGCAGGCACCATCTTCTTCCAGCCTACGTCGCCTTTTGCGATTAAGCTGCGGATTGCGGTTGCGCTGATTTTCTTTTTTAACTTTACAACTGTTACTTTATAGCCTGCGTTCTCAAATAATTCTAGTGTGTTCGGGTTGCCGCTGAACACCACGTCAAACTTTCCCACTAACTTGCAAACGTACGCAACCCACTTGCTGTCATCGTCAATGTCAGGGATTGCAATAATTTTGCACTTTGGGAAAACTGATTTTATCATTTGTTTGCGTTCTTCGAAGGTAAACGGATTCTCCGGTGTTTTAGACTTCTCCGAACTGCCGATGCCGATGATTAGCGCGCCAACCTCTTTCAACGCGCGTTCTATCGCGTCTGCATGCCCTAAGTGCAGGGGCTGGAAACGGCCGATGAATAAACCGATTACCATTTGGTTGTGTGGCGCCGACGGCAGGATATGTTCCAACAGAGCTGTTATCAACTTCGTTGATTGAACCTACAATCCCTTTCGGGACTCGCTGTCTCGCTTTCAACTTCTTCCTTAGTTGCATCGCGGAGCGATGCAACCCGGGGTTCAGAAGTGACTAAGAACTAAGGGGCAGAGCCCTTGGGTCTCAGACTCAAGGCGAGCGCCATACCGAGTTAGGCGACGTCGGCACGCGGAGCGTGACGATTCCACGAAAGCCATGCTTTCGGGCTATCGGCGCTAGGAAAGCTTAAAAAGCCAACTTTAAAAAGCCAACTATTACTTTGTATAACAAAGTCCGCGAAACTTGTTTCGCGTTATTTAACAAAATATGGGACACACAAAAAAGGTCGGCTCCACAGGAAGATTCGGGGCACACTACGGCTTGAAAATCAGGAAGAAGGTTCTAGAGGTAGAAGTCCTCCAAAGGCAGAAACAGAAGTGCCCATTCTGCTCAAAGTTCGCCCTCAAAAGATTGTCGGCCGGCATCTGGCTCTGCAAGACCTGCGGCGTTAAATTCGCGGGCGGGGCGTACATACCAGAAGTCACGCCGGGCGCGGCAACCATCGCACCGGTCGAGATTGCCGTAGAGGAGTCGAAGTAATGTGATACAAATGCTTTGATTGTACAGCCCCTTTCTTTCGCGAAAGAAAGGTGCTCTACGAAACCACCAAAGAAAGGCTGTTGCGATCTTCGATCGCACAAACTACAGATGGAGATTAAATAATGGGATACAAGTGCTTCGATTGCGCAAAGGAGATTACTGCAAAGGAAATAGAACGCAGAATCATCTGCCCATACTGCGGCTCACGAGTTATCGCAAAGTCAAGGCCTGGCACAGTTAAGCACGTGAAGGCACGTTAGGATGTTTAGTTCTATCATAGAAATCCGCGGCGGGAAAGAACTTATTGACACATACTTCTCCGCCCTCGAGCCAGAGCAGTCCTTCAGGACAGAGCGGGCAAACTACAAACTGAAAAAAGCGAAAGGCAGGTTAGTAATAACAATTTCCGCGAGTGATGCGACTGCATTCCGCGCGGTTTCGTCTAGCCTCTCTGGATTGCTGGCAATTGTCGACAGGACAATAAAAATAGCATCCAGTAAAACCTTATAAATACGATATTTGGGATTTTATTATGTCAAAGGAACTACCAGAAAAAGCCAAGGAGAAGATAGCAGAACTCCAAATGCTGCAGCAGCGGCTCACGCTGTTTAACTCGCAGAGGCAGCAGTTTCAGATACAGCTAGCCGAAGTAGAGAACGCGCTTGGCGAGCTGGCCAAGGCGAAGGCACCAGTTTACAAAATGGTTGGCGAGCTTTTGGTTGAGAAGCAGATTGATGATTTGAAGAAAGAGCTTGCAGATAAAAAAGAGGAGCTCGATTTGAGAGTAAAGACTTTGGAAAAGCAGGAAGGCAAGATAAAAGAATCTGCGCTCGCTCTGCAGAAAGAAGTGCAGGCCGCGCTAAAGTGATATATATAAATCAATATATATGATATATAAAAATATATATGTGTTATTTTCTGTAATCTGGGCAGCCGGCCTTGCCATCGGCTCGCTGTTGCCGGGTGGCTCGCCGCTCGCTCATGAGGTTGAGAAATTTAACTTCTTTGGCTTTGGCCTGCACATAGTTGGCTATGCAATCTTTGGCCTGCTTTTGGTTTTAACTCTAAAAAAATATTCGGTGAAGAATGATTTTCTCTACGCGATTGTTATCGCGGCAGTTTACGGGCTTGCAATGGAAGGCCTGCAGATGTTCGTGCCAAACCGAGATCCATCTGTTATTGACGCTGTGGCTAACACCATCGGAGCTTTTATAACCGCCACGATTTACCAAATTAAATATGGAACTAAAATCTTGGCTCAATGGTAAGGTCGCGGTGCTAGCCCAAGTTGGCGACATGGATGCCTGCTCCGCGATGGTTGCGTTTAAAGAGCTGGCTGAGAAACTAAATCCTAAAGTCGAGCTGGAGTTTGGCTTTCCTGGTGCGCTGAATAAAGACGGAACAAAAATCCTTGGGTTGTTCAAACTAAAAACAAAATTATTAGATGATATTCCGTTAGAAGATATTCCAAAAGTTGTTTTGCTGGACACACAGCCAAACGCAATTCCGGACTTTCTGCAGAAAAAGGATTTGTTTGTGATCGACCACCACGTGCCGACCAGCAAGAACATCCCCGGTGTTGTTGATGAAACTGCCGTCGCGACAACTGAAGTTGTTCACAGCCTATTCAAGAAATACAAAGTCAAACTTACAAAAGATGTTGCGCGCGCGATAATTTACGGGCTGATCTCTGACACCGCAGGCCTGCGGTTCGCGAAGGCAAAAACATTTGGCCTGCTTTTTGAACTGCTCTCTGAATTTGAGTTGGAATACCAAAAACTTTTGAGCGATATTTACGAAGAGCGCGATAAGTCAGAGAGGCTTGCTGTCCTTACCGCCGCAAAGCGCTTGGAGATTAAAGATATTAGCGGAAAAATTGTAGTTGTATCTTACGTTGGCGGCTCTGAGAGCTCAGCCGCCGGAAAACTCTTGGGTTTGGGCGCGGATATCGTTCTGATAACATCGCGGAAGCCGCAGGAAACCCGCGTGATAGGCCGAGCCCGCTCAGGAATTAATCTCGCTGAGATTTTCACCCGCGTTGCATCAGAGGTTGGCGGCTCTGGTGGCGGGCACGCCGGTGCGTGCGCGATGAACATTCCGGAGCAGAAAGAGAAAGAGGCGATGAGTAAGATTTTACAGGCACTTAGGTAAAACTTATAAAGGCTACTGTCGCGATTTTTACGGGGTGCTTGCTTGCAAACAGAAACCAAGATGTTAGACTTAAGCGAAGTTATGGAGTTACTAGGAACACTCAGGGAAGACTCATCAGTATCGCGTTCTGTCCGCGAGGCGATTGCGGAGATTCATGAAAATTTCAAGGATTCTGCTGGCGATGTCGGTATCAAAGTCGACACCGCGCTTGGCCGGCTCGAGGATTTATCAATCGACCCGAACCTTTCTGCTGACGTGCGGACCAAAATCTGGGACCTTACAAGCAAGCTAGAAGGCGCAACGAACGGGAAATAAGCCAGATTTTCTGTATATTCCACATCCGAAATCTTTATATTCAGGCTTACTGGCAAAACAGCATTGGAGTGTGCGGGTGGCAGAGGACTAAAATGGCCGTTTGGGATGAAATAAAAAAGAAGTTAGGTTCTACATTTACTACGCCAGAGGCTCAGGCAGAGCTCGGCGAAGACTATGTCGAACTCGAGCCCGACTTGAAGGACTCGAAAGCAAAAGTGCTTGTAAAAACGTTTACTTTGGGCAAGTATGATGATATCAAGGGCGTGCTTACCGCGATACGAGAAGGTTACACAATCTCTCTCTTAAACATCGGCCCGCTGAAGGAAAAGGATATTACTGAACTTAAGCGCGCGATCGACAAGGTCAAAAAGACAGTCGAGGCAAACGACGGTGACATTGCAGGCTTCGGCGAGAACGTGCTCATCGTAACGCCAGGCTTCGCAAAGGTCGACCGAGTCAAGGCAGCGCCAGCAGAAGAAGGCGATGTCGAGGATGAGGTTTAGGATTTATTTTTAGGAATATTTTTTGTTTAGAAAGATTTAAAACTAGCAGACAACACCTTATAATATGGTCGCTGCGCAAAATAGCACAGTCGTGGAACTTCACATACCTAACTTCGAGAAAGCAAAACAATACTATGGCAAGCTGGGCTTCAAAGTTGCTTGGGAAAGAAAACCAGAAGAACTTAAAGGTTATCTTGTTCTTAAAAAAGACAATAACATACTAACATTCTGGGGGGGAGCGAGCAGATTTACAGACACCCATACTTAAAGAAATATCCTAAAACAACAAAAAGAGGTTATGCCGTCGAGATTATTATTACGATAAAAGACTTAGAAAAATTCTACAAAAAAGTTAAGAGCTTTGCAAATGTCGTCGAGCCGCTGATTTTAGAGCCGTGGGGCTTAAAAGATTTTAGAGTTGAAGACCCATTTGGTTTTTACATTAGATTCACTGAGCCGCACAACATACTTAACCCAAAGTACGCAGTTCCATAAAACTTATAAATAGCCTGCATTTAGCAAAAGCATGGCCATAACATTTGACAAGACGTTTGTGTTTGGAGTAGCCGGCGGACTGCTGGTCGGCATCGGGTTCTACCTGGCGCACAAGGAGTTTCCTCTCTCACACGAGCTTGGCGCTTTAGTGCTGGCAATCGGCGTGATACTGCTTGCGTTGAGGTAAGATGATAGAAGAATTGTCTGCAAAAGAATTAGATTTGGTTGCACGCGTCGAGCGTTCTGCAGCAAGACGGCACAGGCCAGGCTTAGCAATTGCGCGGCTTGTGATGGGAAAGAACGGTAGCCGGCTTTTGCTTTACGATATTTTGCCTTTAGCTCCAACCGAAGACTCGCTACAGCACTCCCTGCGCGCGTATCATCGCAGTGGCGGAAAATTTTCTGTTTATCTCATACCCATCGGCCCAGACTACAAAGTTTCTAGTGATGTGCGCATTGTAAAGATTCCCCCAGGTATGCCGTACAAATATGGTGGCGAAGATGGCGCGATAATAACACACCTCGAAGAATAATTAAATCCGTCAACCTTTCATCACAAACGCACTTGCATTTGTGGGGCACAAGCCGAACAGCGGTTCGGCTGCGCGCAGTGGAACAGTGGTTCCACTTGCGTAACCGTTTGCTTTGCAAACGCTTATAAACTCCCATCTTAATTTTAGTCCGAGGTAATAAAATGGTCGCAGCAGAAGAAATTGTGTTGTGGGCAGCCCTGTTTGGACTGCTTGTAGGAATCGTGTGGAGCCTGAAGTACGTCGTGATAATTGACAGGCGCATAGAAAGGCTGGAAGAGCACATGGAGAGCCTGCTTGAGAAAGTGGAAGGCGAAGAGCGCCAGATCCTAGGAAGACGAAGACGCTAATGCGATGCCAAAATATGCGTTTCACGTTTCCGGCGATGTTCCAAGCATAGCCGTTTCTGAGCTTTCTTCTTTATTTCACGCATTTGGTTTCAAATTCAAACTTCTAAATTTACAAAAAGATATCGCCCTAGCCGAGACTGATGCCTCTGCAAAGGATACTGTTTTGATTTCTGCGCGCACCGCGCTACTGCGCCACACAACCTTAGTTCACAAAACACTGAAACATTTGCATCTCTCAGACGTTGGAAAAATAAACTTCGCATTTGTTAAAAGCCCGTTCTGCGTGCGCGTTGATAATCTAAGCCACGCCTCATATATTGATGTTGAGCGCAGGCTGGCCTCGCCCATCTGGTGGTTCTTCGAGAAGCGGGGGAAGCTTCCTCGCGTCAGTCTGGAGAAGCCGAAGACAGTTGTGCACTTCACTCTCTTGCCGGATCGCGTTTATGTTGGCAAGCTGTTGTGGCGGGCGGATGCTGGCCGCTTCCTAAAGCGCGAGCCGAATGAGAAGCCATTCTTCCACCCAACCGCGCTAAGGCCAAAGTGGGCCCGCCTGCTCGTCAATCTAACTGGATTAACAGAAAAGCAAACTTTGCTAGACCCGTTCTGCGGGACCGGCTCTATCTTGATCGAAGCTGGCCTGCTTGGAATCAAGCCAGTTGGCCTGGATTTTGACAGCAGGATGATAAAGGGCGCAAAGGGAAATCTTGACCACTATAAAAAAGGCTACAAATACAAAAGTTACAAATTAATTAAAGGTAACGCAACACAGCTGGAAAAAAGTTTCGGGCATAATTCGATTGACGGCATCGCGACAGACCCGCCCTACGGCCGCTCATCTATCGTCGGCGCCTCGAGCCTGCGAATTTTGTATTCTGAATTCCTAAAATCTGCGTACAAGGTTTTGAAGAAAGGCAAGTATTTAGTTATGCTCTACCCAAACAACATAGACACACTTAAATTAATTAATAAAAAGCAGTGGCAAGTCAATAAGATTGGCGATATTTATGTGCACGGCTCACTGACGAGAAAGCTTGTGGTTTTGAAAAAGTTATAAATACTACTTTTATTGTTTGGCTATGGGTGAAACCGCAGGCCAGCAATTCGTAAAGTTCGATGCAATCAGGCTAGCAAAATACCAGAAGGCCGGCTACCGCATCGTCGGCCAGAAGAAACATACTGGCGTCGAGATCTGCCGTTGGACAAAATCACGGATGGTCGGCGAGCGGAATTGCTATAAGGCAACCTATGGAATAAAGAGCCACCGCTGCGTACAGATGACTCCGACGCTGGACTTCTGCAACTTCTCCTGCTCGTGGTGCTGGCGCTCATTTGGAAAGGACAGGTTTAAATCTGAAAACAAGTGGGACTCGCCGCAGGAGATTGTTGACGCATCAATCGAAGCCCAG
>CAZUEL010000012.1:0-24646 GCA_964619325.1 Candidatus Woesearchaeota archaeon
AAGACAAGCGGAAAGCTGCTTATCACGAACACTGGCAAGTTGCTCTGGTTTCACTCAAGCAAATGCGAAAAATATTCTGAGAAATTACATAGAAGCCCTAAACGCTTAAAGTGGACTATGCCTGTAAAGGCTAAGAGTTCTAAGTAAATTGTATTCGGCTGCGCCGAATACGATAACGCAAGCGAAGCAAAGCTTCGCTGCGCCCAGAAAACGCAATGCATTTTCTTGGGAAGCGCCAGCCGATTTCGCGGCTGTGTGAGAAGTATTCTGAGAAGCTGCACAGAAGCCCTAAACGCTTAAAGTGGACTATGCCTGTGAAAATGAAGACAGTTAGTAAATAAATTGAGAAAGTTTTAAATCTTATTCGTTTCTTATAAATTCATGTACAAAGTCGTCGTAACCGGTGCAGCAGGCCTCGTGGGACAAAACCTGATCCCGCTGCTGACAAGGGAGTTCAAGGAAGTTGTGTGCATCGATAAGCATCAGGAGAATTTGGATTTACTAAAAAATCTGAACCCAGACATCACCGCGGTGCAGGCGGACTGCTCCTCAGATGGGAGTTGGCAGAAACAGATTGCGGGTGCCGATGTACTGATAACTATGGCTGCGCAGATTTCTGCACAGGATCAGGAATTGTTTTATAAAAATTCTTTTCTGGCAACAAAAAAAGCAGTTGATGCAGCAAAAAAGAATTATGTGCCACACATTATCCACATTTCATCATCGGTTGTGATTTCTAAGGCAGAGGACGACTACGCAAAAACAAAACGAATGGCGGAGGATTATGTTATTAAATCAGGCGTTTCTTATACAATTTTTCGGCCGGCCCTGATTTATGGGCCGTTCGATAATAAGCATCTTGGATATTTATCGCGCTTCCTTGAGAAGTCGCCACTCTTTCCAGTGCCGGGTGATGGCAAAATTATCCGGCAGCCAATTTACGTAATTGACGTTGCGAAGGTCATTGCAGCCGCGGCAAAGCGGCCGCCGAAAGATAAAATTTATGATTTAATTGGGAATGAAAAAATATTTTACATCGATTTAATAAAAACAATCGCGAAAGTAAAAAATATTAAGCGATTGATTGTTCCGCTGCCCATCTCACTATTTGCCTTCCTGATGAACGCCCACGCGAAAATTACCGGAAGCCCGCCCTTCACCGAGGACCAGCTCAATGCTCTAGTGGCTGGCGACGTATTCAAAGTTTTTCCTTGGTGGGATGAGTTCGGCGTGCCTTACACGCCATTCGAAACGGCTTGGCGCGAGATGCAGGGCCTGCCGCAGTATAAATATATTCTAAACAAATAATAGCAACCTTTTTATACAACCATGTGCAGTTTATTTTGGTGGTAATGATGGCAAAGAAGGCTAAGGCCAAGAAGAGTTCTAAATCTAAGGCTAAACGGGCAGTCAAGGCTGTCAAGCGAATCAGGAAAGCGGTTAAGGCAAAAGTTAAACGTATTGTCAGAAAGGCGGTGAGGACTGCTGTTCGGAAAGCGGTAAAGCTGGCAAGGGCACCGCCAAAGGCATTTGTCAAGCAGGCAACAAAAATAGCGCTGCCGATCGTGAACCGCGCGTTGGCACCGGCCGGCCTCTCGCTAGTCCAAACTAAAAATAAGCAGCTCGTCGGTTCAATCAGCCACTTCTTCGACAAGATCTCGGTAGCAGTCGTTGAGGCAACTGGCTCCCTAAAAGTCGGCGACAAAATCAGCATCGAAGGCCCGCAGACCAACTTCACGCAGACCGTTGGCAGCATACAAGTTGAGCACAAGCCGGCAATGGAGCTAAGGAAGGGCCAGTCCGCAGGCATGAAGGTTGCAAAGGAAGTACGCAAAAAGGATTTGGTGTACAAATTAGCATAGAAAGATTTATAAGTAAGAATATGCTTACTTTTGTATGGCACACGTACAGACAACCCGGGTCAGTTCAAAGGGCCAGATAGTTATACCCGAAAAGATGCGAGCCGAGCTCGCCATCCGGGAGGGCACGAGCCTTGTTTTGATAGAGCAAGGGGGCAGAATAATCATAGAAAAAGAGAAAAAATTACTGGAGAAAATGAAAAACCTGACACATGAGGATGGGGAGAAGTTAGGCTGGCTGCTGCTATCTGAAAAGTCTCTTGCAAAAGACTGGCTAAGCAAGGAAGAAGATAATGCATGGCAAGATTTGTAAGCGGGGACGTTATTGTTTTCCAGTTTCCATTCTCTGACTTCAGCGAGGGCAAGAAAAGGCCAGCGCTGGTCCTTGCAAGCCTTGAAGATAGCGACCTGATAGTATGCCAGATCACGAGCAGCAAGTATGATGGGCGCGCGGTCCTGCTCGAGGCTACGGATTTCCAGCAAGGCTCACTCAGCCGTGCGTCATTTGTGCGCCCAAACAAGCTGTTTACGGTTGCATCCTCGCTTGTTTCCTACAAGGCGGGTTCGTTAAAAGCGGCCAAGCTAAACGAGATAGTTTGCCACACTGTTGAGATACTAAATCCGGCTAATAAATAGTTTAATCCCTGTGGACAGATAGTTCACACAGATTTTTATTAATGTTTGCGCGAGTTTAGAAAAGTTTATAAGACTTCTTCTTCTGGCTCCAGCGTGATTTTATGGCACCAGATAAGTCTCCGGGAAGTCAAGCTCCACCCGCACCGGTAGAATCAGCGGCTCGGGCAGATGCGCCGCCAGCACAAGAGCCTGCCGCAGCCGCTACGGCTGGGTGGACACCAGAGCAAGCTAATCAGGAACTTGGCAAGGCTGAAGCGCTGGCCAGTAGTTATATTAGGCTTGGCTTGCTTGCGGCACCTGTGGCAGATTTAGAGCGCGTGGGCGAGGTTGTGGCTAATATTTTAGACTATCTAAGGAGAACTCACGGTCCAGATGCACATATGCGAGGCGACTATACGCGTGGAGCAAAATTATTAGTTATGCTAGGCCACGGCATAAAAGACCGCAAAACTGCAGAAGCCATGGTCGGCCTGCCCGCAGCACTCGATCGTGCAACTACCGCGGAAGAAAGATTAGAAGCTAGAGGTTTACAACTACGCGGCGCACAGACCGCGATAGATGATTTGCAACACAGGCTAGGCGATGGTTTCCCGGGTGAAGCTAGTGATAGGGATTATGTTCCCGGAGTAGACCATCGAGTCTTAGTCGAAGAGTCAGGTGCGGCAAAGAGAGTGGTCTATGGACTGACTCAGCAAATCAGAGTACAAGGTGAACGGCTAGCTGCTTATGAACAAAGGTTAGGTTCCGGCTTTTCAGGAGAAGCAGCGCGTCAGGGTTACGTGTGCGTAGACAAGGTTAGAGCGTATGCGAGAGATGAGTTAGGCATGGTTCCCGGCAGTGAACTTCGAGATAGAATGGACGCAAACCGCAGGCTCCTAACAGAAAATAATCAGTTGCGCCAAAGCCATGAGCGCGCGCTAGCGCGTGCACGGCGTGCAGAGGCTCGGCTAAAAAAACAGCCGGGCGCTGGAAGGCCTGTGGCTAAGAAAGGTAAGTAAGCTTGCGCAAAGGAAAGGACCCAGCGTATAAGTTGGTTTAATTTTTATTTCGGTTATAGGTTTTTAAACGAAGCTATCTCGATTTTTCTATGGGCGCAATACGCCAACGCATTGAAGGACCAGGCGCAATTATTGATTTAGTTGATAGAATCGAAGGAGAGTTCTGGCCAGAAATGCCGGATAGAATTATCTATGAGGTTGCAGGGGCAGGCAGCAAGGAAGCCGCTCAAGGGCTGATGCAGCGATATCTTAACCAACAGGCGGAGTCCACCCGGCAGATTTATTGGATGCTTGTTTTTTCTGCAACCGCCCTTGGTGCCATAGGGGGCAACATGGCAGGCATGGTCGCTGACAGCTACCTGCACAATCACTGGGATCTAGCGCTTACATTGCTTGGCGGCATCGGCACGTTCTTTTACTCGCTCTTAAGGCCGCCGCGGCGCATAGATATTGTGTTGAGATTGCAGCAGGCCTTTGAAGAAAACAGGTCTTATACTGTGCTAGGCAGGCCTGCAGAAGAGGAAGAAACGCCATTCAAAATGCTACCGAGCGGTAACAAAGCTTAACTGCAATAAAACTTATAAAGCCAACTGATGACGGTTTTCAATGCAAGGAGGCTGGGGTTCAGCTATTAAAGGGCCCTTATACCTCCTTAATTTTTAATTTTTGCTGATAATCTTGAGCGTGCGCTGTGGCATTTCTCGGGCTAAGCCCTCAATTATTATATCGTCTAAATTACCAAGTTGTCTTGCCGGACCCGTGCTTCGCCCCTTCACACTAAATTCAACTTCGATAGCATACTGGCCACCATAGTTAGATATATCAAATTGCCAGCCTTCTGCCTGCGCAAAGCTTCTGGCGCACCGGACAACTTCTGCTTGGTCCACTAATTCATGCGGCGAGCGTGCGATTACGCAGTAGTACCGTACACCCATGGTGCCAGCATCACCAAAATCAAAAGAAATCCGCCAGTCTGTGCCTAACCTACCACGCAGACCATACACAATGTTATCGCTTTTGTCGGCTAGCCCTGCGTTTATTCCTGTCGCACGCATAAACGCGGCAGCCCGCTGTTCATATTTTATTAGCATAGTTCGCGGTGCATAAGCTCAACTTAAAAAGATTTTGCAAAAGAAAGAGGTGGGGTTCAGCAGACCATACAGAGGTCTTGGAGACTTGCTATGGCGGGCCCGCACCTCCTTGTGGCGAGTAAAGGTCAGTAGTGGTTAAAAAGAATTTATATGTTTTAGAAAATTGTTAGTATATAATTTTATATAATTCTTTGTTATCGAAAACCTTAAGAATGATGTAGTAAACTCGCAGGACTATGATTACGATTGGGGATTACACAGGACGCGATTACTTACGAACAAGCTTAACCCGCGAAGTACAGCAACGACTGGATGGACCTTGTGTCAGAGTTGTGACTCGAAATGAAGTACGGCATCCCGGCATAGATCCACCGTTTTCTCATGATTATGTGGCCGTGAAAAACCTTCTTGAAGAAACTAAGCAAGATATCGGGCGACTCCAGCAAGCCAGTAAGGCCGTGTTCGGGATAGCTAGTACAATAGTGATTAGACACCAATTAAACATACAATTCTTCGCAGCAACCGGTCTCAAGAGCCAGCTCGAAGAGTTTGTAAGGCAGCACGGCGGCGCAACCGCAACACGGGCCGGGCGCGCATAGAAATATTTTTAACGTTAACTAACTCGCCTTTGCATGCCAGTTTTTGAGCAGAGTGCAGGCCTGAGAGCAATTCTTGAAAAGGAAGGCTGGACCTTGTTTGAGCGCGTGGAAGCTAGAGATTATCCATCGATGGACTTCGCTGTGGTCGAGCGGGCTGGGCCGGCTGCGCAGTATGAAGTTGGAAAAACTTATTATTTGTTGCCGAGCAAGCCTGGTATAAAGGATGTTTTGGGGCATGTCCGCTCGCCAACTCTATTTATGGGTCGGCAAATAAACTTGGGCAAATACTGCGTAATAGAATTTACGCCAACCAAGGTTTTACTGCATGGGGCAGGCAAGCCGATCGAACTGCCGAACGCAATAGTAGTTTCAGCATTCAGAGAAGGGTTTTGCAAAACTCCGCGGGTTTGGCGAGCTAAATAACTTTTTGGCAACAACCAAAACATTTATAAATCCAACTAGTCTTACTATTCCAACATAACCAAAACTCCCCTCGGATTTTTGGAATTGTATCGCTGGCGCGGGCGTTATCGCGTGGTACAATGGAAAGACACATAGAAATTGTAAGAATGACCTCTAAGGGCCAGCTCGTAATCCCGCAAGAGATTAGGCAAGAACTCCGTTTGCAAGAGGGAGACAGGCTAATGTTATTCAAGGAAAACGGTACTGTCGTGCTCAGGCCGGTCAAATTAATGTCAAAGAACATGGACGATGAGTTACGCGAGCTAAAGCTCGCCGAGGCGGGATGGGCGAACATAGAGGCTGGCCGTTACACCAAATACAATAGCACGGAAGATTTTCTAAAAGACCTTGCCAAATGGTAGAAGTGATAGTCACAGAAACATTCAGGCGGTCGGTCGACAAAATAAAACACGCCGAAATCAAGGAACGAGTAAAAAAACAAATACAAAAAATTGTAGAATCGCCAGATGCCGGCAAGCCCCTCCGCTACGACTTCAAGGGGGCGCGCTCACTCCGCGTGCCGCCCTTTAGGATTATTTACGCATTCCACGAAGGTAGGCTTTACCTGTTGAACTTCGAGCACAGAAAGACGATCTATGATTAGCTTCAACTAAATAACTTTTTAAACATAACAGATTAAGTAAGCCCATGGCAGCAATACCATCTTCAGCCAGGGAACGAAAACGTTATATACTAGTAAAAATCGACTCTCCTGAGGCTGAGAAAACTTTAGTTGGGCGGCTGGTCATCCAGGCTGGCATGCAATTTCTCGGCGAGTTAGGAATGGCTCGCGCAGGATTACAAGTAGTGGAAGACACTTGGAACGCAGAACGCAACACAGTCATAGTCCGAGTCGGCCACAAGTATGTTGACGACGTCAAATCCGCGCTCGCGCTAGTAAAAGAATTTGAGGGCAAGAAAGTGCAGATACATTCGTTAAAAGTTTCAGGGGAGATAAGTAAGTTAAAATGAACACAAAATATCAAATTATAGTTGGAGGAAAATAAAATGCAAGTACTACCAAGTCAGGCAATGGGTTATGACCGTGCAATCACCGTCTTCAGTCCGGACGGAAGAATACTACAGATAGAGTACGCGAAGAAAGCAGTATCCGCGGGCTCGATGGCCCTTGGGATAGCTTACAAGGACGGCGTGCTATTGGTTTCCGACCGCAGAATAACAGAAAAATTAATGGTCGTGGACTCAGTCAAGAAGATATCGCAAATCGACGACCACATCATTTCAACGTTCGCAGGCTACACCATGGACGCAAGAATCATAGTCAAGCGGATGCGCGTGTATGCGCAGCAGCATAAGTTAACATACGGCGAAGAGATTGATGTCGAAGGCGTGGTAAAATACATGTCGGATATCTCGCAGGCCTACACACAATATTCCGGCATCAGGCCATTCGGTGTCTCCTTCCTGCTGGCCGGCGTCGACAAGAAGGGCGCGCAACTGATCGCGACAGAGCCATCCGGAATCTACATGCACTATTATGCAAAGGCGATTGGCCTGAGCTCAACAGAGGCACAAAAAACTTTGGAAAAGAGATGGAAGGACGGCATGAAATTTGAGGATGCGAAAAAGCTCGCAGTCGATGTTTTCAAGGAAATCTTAGACAAAGAGTTCTCGCTTGAAAGGTTGGAGGCATCCGCTGTCACAAAGGACGGAACTCAGAAAATAGAACTGAAAGATTAAGATGCCAGGACAATTAATACCAGACAGAGCAAAATCGACACGGGCGTCATTCGAGCTTGCGAAATTGAAAAAGTTTGGGACACTGTTCGAGATAGTTTTGAAAAATCCCGAAGCCGCGCTGGAACTAAGGCACGGTAAGAATATAGACCTGCGCGATGTTCTGGACACACCAAAAATATTTGAGGATGCACAGAAAGCTGTTGTGCACGGGACTGGCAAGCTGAAAGAGCTGCTTAAGGGAAAAGTTCCTGACGCGAAGCTCGCGGCGATGCAGGAGTCCGAGCTCATGACCGAAGCCGCAAAACTAATTCTCAAAGAAGGCGAGATTGCGTTAACGTCGGAGATGAGAAAGAAATTCTTCGAGCAGAAGAGAAAAAAGATTATTGATTACATTCACGCGAACGCCGCAGACCCGAAGACAGGCTTGCCACACCCAGTCCAGCGGATCGAGCTGGCAATGGAGCAGGCAAAGGTGCAGGTCGATCCATACCAGCCAGCCGAGGCACAGGTCGAGAAAATCATACAACAGCTGCGGCCGATCATACCAATCACATTTGAAAAAGCAAAACTCCGGATTTTAATCCCTGCAAAGTTCGCGAGCTCGGCATACTCTGCAGTCAAAAGCAAGTTCGAGCTGCACAAGGAAGACTGGAAAGACGACGGCTCGGTCAGCTTTGAGCTGGAAGTGCCGGCTGGAGTGAAGGGAGAAATAGTTAATTTAGTTCAAAAATTATCGCAAGGGGAATCTGCAATAGAGGATGTTAAAAAATGAAATCAAAAATAAACATTAAATTAATGTGCGGCGTAGTTCCGCCGCAGGCGGTCTTTCCGCTCGAACGCTTTTGCACCAATTGGTGGGGAAAGGGTTCGGGAGAGTCCGCGATTGAGGATATTAAGGGAAAATAAAATGGATAAATTATTTGTAAAAGACCACGATGTTGTTATTCCTGGTGAAGAATTGGCAGAAGGATTGGACTATCTGCCGGCAGGCAAGGCATTCCGGGATGGCGATAAGATATTCGCGTCCACAATCGGGCTTGCCTCAGTGAAAAGTAGAGTAATAAAAATTATTCCGCTGGCAGGCAAGTACATGCCACGCAGAGGCGACGTCGTGATTGCAAAAGTCACTGGCATCGGCCACTCAGGCTGGACACTAGATATAAACTCGCCATACATGGCAGACCTGAACATCGGCGAAGCATCATCCGAGTACATAGACACAAACCGCCACGAGATGTCAGAATATTTTGACATCGACGACTATGTGCTGTGCGAAGTGATTACAATCTCGGACGCGAAATTCGTAAAGCTGACCGCAAAGTTCCGCCCATACCGGAGACTAAGCCCAGGAAACATAATTGAAGTTTCACCGACAAAAATTCCGCGAATCATCGGTAAGCAGGGCTCGATGATAAACACAATCAAAGATTATTCAAAGTGCGAGATCTCGGTCGGCCAGAACGGCTGGATCTGGATTTCAGGCGAGCCGGAGCAGCAGGCCCGTGTGGCAAGAGTGATAAAGATGATTGAGAAGGAAGCCCACAAGCAAGGCCTGACAGACAGGGTAAAAAATATGATGGAGGGCAAACAGTAAAATGGGAGGCATTGGAGCACCGGAGCATTTGATTGTTAATGGCAAGCGGCTGGACGGCAGGAAGTTTGACGAGCTGCGGCAGATTAAGATAAAAGTTGGTGCAGTCCCGAATGCGGATGGCTCAGCAAGCATCGAGCAGGGCGAGACAAAAATTATCGTTGGTGTTTACGGCCCACGCGAGGTTTTCCCGAGGCACATGGCAAAGGCAGACCGCGCGCACTTGAATGTTATTTATGACATGGCCGCGTTCTCAACACCAGACCGCGCAAGGCCAGGGCCATCAAGGCGCTCAACCGAAATCTCAAAAGTTATCGCAGACTCACTGGCACCAGCAATATTCTTAGAAAAATATCCAAAGACCGCGATTGATGTTTACATTGAAGTTACAAATGCAAATGCAGGCACGCGAGCCGCGGCGATATGCGCTGCCTCGGTTGCGCTGGCAGATGCTGGCATCGAGATGCGTGATTTAGTAACTTCAGTCGCATCTGGCAAGGCAGATGGCGAATTAGTGTTGGACTTGTTCCAGCCAGAAGATAACTTCGGCGATGCGGACATGCCAATCGCGATAATGCCGCGGACAAATGAAATTACTTTGCTGCAGATGGACGGCGACCTGAGCAAAGACGAAGTCAAGAAACTTATTGAGATGTCAATGAAAGCCTGCCAGAGAATCTATGAGATTCAAAAGCGGGCGCTCAAAGAAAAATACGAGACTGAGAAGGTAGGCCTTGAGGAACACGAGCCTGCGCCAGCCCAGGGAGGCAAATAACATGGTCGTACAAATCAAACCATATTTAGCCGCACTTTTGCAGAAGAAACTTAGGGAAGATAACCGTGGCCTGAATGATTACAGAAAGGTTGAGATAGAAGTCAACCCGCTGCCCAGCTCTGCTGGCTCCGCCCGTGTTAAGATTGGCGGGACAGAAGTTTTAGTTGGAGTAAAGTTGGATGTTGGCTCGCCATTCCCTGACACGCCAAATGAGGGCGTGCTGATTGGAAATGCTGAGCTCGTGCCGATGGCCAGCCCTGACTTCGAGCCAGGCCCGCCAAAACCAGAGTCAATCGAGATCGCACGCGTGATAGACCGCGGAATCCGTGAGTCGCACGCAATAGATATGCAAAAGATGGTTATCAAGGAAGGCGAAAAAGTGTGGATGGTAAACTTTGATGTCTACCCAATGAACCACGATGGAAACCTCCTGGATGCCGGTGCGTTGGGTGCGATTGTTGCCCTGATGAACGCACGCTTCCCGAAGTATGATGAGAAAACCGAGCGCGTGAAATACACCGAACTGACAAAAGACAAGCTGCCGATGACCGAGATCCCGATAATGACCACGTTTGGCAAGCTGGCCGGCACAATCTTCGTTGACCCGACAAAACGCGAGGGCGACGTAATGGATACGCGGCTGTCCATTACAACCTTGGAAGGCGGGAAGGCCAGCTCAATGCAGAAGGGCGGATTCGGCACATTCACAAAGGACGAGGTGCTGCAGATGTTTGACATTGCTGTTGAGAAAGGCAAGGAGATGCGGAAACTGATTAGTAAGGCATAACCAAAAAGTTTATAAATACACACAATAAAGAAAATTTAATATGGATCACGGAACATTAGTCGGTTTATCGCCCACAAGTGCCTTAGAAAAAGGATTATTTAATAGTTCTGTCGGCATGGCCATAGCAGATGCAATTGCAGACTACCACCGTAGTGTTTTACTTTGGCCAAGACCAGATAACTCTGGTATTATGGATATTACAGCTAAAGATTTGAGTATAGTGCCAGCACAAGATACAACTGCAATGTTGTTAGAAATATGGTATCACTTACGTGCTAGTGGATTTGCTGCGGAATACGTAAGTCCGATTCTTGCACCGAACCACGTGCATATTTATTCTGATCCGGCCTCACCTATTTATTTTAGTGGACCGTCGAAAGAAGCTACGTAGCAAGAAAGTTTAAAAAGCCTCTACTTTTGATTTATGTCATGCAATACACACATTTCGAGGTTGCGAGAATTATTGGTGCAAGGGCGTTGCAGCTGTCCATGGGCGCGCCGATGCTGCTGAAAAAGCCAGAAGATGTTTTTGATGCAGTCAGTCTGGCACGGCTGGAGCTGGATGCAGGCCTGCTGCCAATCACAATCAAACGGCCAAGGCCGCATAGGGTTGAGGATTAATAATATTATTATCTTCTGGTTGACAAAAATTTATAAATTCAGTTATGGTGGCTGGTGAATGAGTATTTATTATTCTAAATATAGTAGTGTCGATAGGAAAACTGTTGAAATAGCGATTCGAACTGGCATCACGGAAATATTTTCGGGAATTGTATCCGATGGAACATCTACGACACAAGATTTAGAGGTACGCGTTATTGCTGGTAAAACACCACAAATTGTAATACTTGACTTGACGGATAGAAGTAGACTTTTTGCAGAATTAGATAATCACAATAACATGGCAACTATTCATTACCTAAGAGACGTACCCGAGAAACCAGTTGCCCTCACCGTTCCTTAAATGTATACTTTTTTAAACTAAAATATGTCTACCAATATATGAAGGCCATTGACGTGCGAGCCATCAAGCTCCTGAATTCCCGTGCGGACTACTCCATCGCTGTCCGCGTCAAGACAGAGGCTGGCGTTAAAGCGTGGGGGCAGGCACCGGCCGGCGCGTCAAAAGGAAAATTCGAAGTTAAGGATTACATTGATGGTGTTGACAAGTCTATACTATTTTTTAATAAATTCGCGAACAAGTTTCTTAGATACTTTGATTTTAATAATTTTTCAGATTTGAAAGAGGTAGAATCAAAAATTCCCGCAGAAAAGTTTGGCGCGTCTGCAACAATCGCGCTGGAGTACGCGCTGCTGAATGCACTTGCAACGACAAGGAAAGAAAAACTTTGGGAAACACTTAACCCAAACGCAAAGAAAATGCCGCGGATTCTGGCAAACGTGGCCGGCGGTGGCGCGCACTCGGTGCGCGGGCTGGACATCCAAGAAATTCTTATCTCACCGCAGACCAACTCGGTTGCTGAAGCAGTCCAGGCGTGCACATGGGTTTACAACCATCTCAGGAAAGTTATCGCTGCCCACGATAAAAACTTTCTCGGCGCAAAAACGGACGAGGGTGCGTGGGCCACGAGTTTGCAGGACTGGCAGGCGCTGCATCTGGTTGACAAAACCAGAAGCAAGTACATCGCAACCAAAATAGACTTGGGCGTTGACCTAGCAGCCACACATTTGATGAAGGGCGGAAAATACTTTTGGAAGAACTTTTCTGACAAACAAAAAGGCCTGCATCTTGACGAAAAGAAACAGATTGAAGTTGTGCAGGGCCTGATCGATCACTTCGACCTTTCATATGTCGAAGACCCACTGCATCAAGAGGCGTTCAATGGCTTCGCAAAACTTTTGGAGAACGCGAAGAGATACAAACACCGTTTAATCTGTGGGGATGATTTGACTGTTACAAATTTGGATAGGCTGAAAACCGCAATCAAGCACAAGTCAATCAACGCGATTATAATCAAGCCGAACCAGATCGGCTCTTTGATAAAAGCAAAGCAGGCCTTTGATTTTGCGCTCAAGAATAACATTGTCCCCGTTGTTTCGCACCGTTCTTCCGAGCCAGCCGATGGAACAATCGCACACCTCGCATTCGCCTGGCAGGCCCCCTTCGTGAAGTTCGGGCTGGCTGGTGGAGAGCGGGCGAGTAAGCTGAATGAGTTGGTTAAGATAGAGAAAGGCATTTAAAGATAATTTTCTCAAATTAGCCATGCCAGCAAGAAGTGATACCAGCGGTTTGGTGATGCAAGTACAACCCGAATTGCCAAGAGCATACTATGCTGCACCATTCACATCAGCCATAGTTGACTCATTTGAAGTTGCGCGACGGGCTGGCCGGCTGCCGCACGTTGATGGAAAAATAGTTGGTGCGGAATATGGCAGGCCGCGAACAGTTCTTGGGCGAACTGAAAATTGTTGGGTTATTACAGTGTTAGCTAATAAGCCGAGATTAGACTCGCCATTTGTGCCTGGCAGGCCAATAACAATAGATGGTCCAGCAATGTCTATACATCAATTAGATTTTCCAATGGCTGTACCCATAGTAATCGCAGATAGAGGAACAATAGATGATATTATGGGAGATTTTAGTGTTATGACGTTGGGCGAAATCAGCGGAAGACCGATCGAGATATATCAAGACGGAAAAAATCTCCCAATCGGATTCTCAAAACCACTAGCACGCGCTTAACAAACTGCGAAAGATTTTTAAAACTACTCCATTTGAGTTTACGAATGGCAAGTAGAATTGTAATGGCTAAGGGTTTGGGGGATGGTGTGCCTCAAGCTGTAGCAGAAGCATTAAGAGCAACGCTCGATGGAATATTATCAAGAGACCCTCGCGCAAGAATAACTCCAGACGGTCCTGCACCGGGCGGAGTGCCGAGTAAAGTACGCGTTTATGTTCCACCAACAAATGGTGCGTATTTTGGCGGCAAAACTTATTTTGTGCATGTTTAATAGGTCGGACGGTGCGCAACACAACCTTTAAAAACTGAATTTCTGTGTTGAATTAATAAAATGTCAACAGCTACCGAAACTGAAACATTGTTAGTGCCGCTCGAGCAGTACCTAGCTTCAGGCGTGCACATCGGCACGAAGTTTAGAACGAAGCACATGATGCCGTACATTTACAAGATTAATCCTAACGGGCTGGCGGTCCTTAACATCCAGGAGATTGACCGCCGGATTTTGCTGGCCGCGAAAGTCCTGGGCAAGTACGCGCCGGAAGACATCCTGATTGTCGGCCGCCGTGAGAACGCGTGGACTGCGGTCAGGGCGTTGGCCAAAGTTACCGGTATGAAATTCTTTGCCGGCAGATACCCCGCAGGCATAATTACAAACATAAACCTTGAAACTTATTTTGAGCCGAAGCTGATGTTAGTCGTTGACCCGTTCCCAGACAAGAACGCAGTCCATGATGCGCTAATCTCAGGCATCCCAGTCGTCGCCCTGTGTGACTCAAACAACACCACAGAAAACGTGGACTTCGTGATACCGTGCAACAACAAAGGTTCGAAGTCAATCGGGTTAGTATTTTATATTTTAGCAAGCAAATATCTACAAGAGCGAGGCCTGCTACCGAAGGACAAGACGATTGATGCGCCCGTTGAAGAGTTTATGGCAGAGTAGGCAGTGGCTTTCCAAAATATTTTGTATACGGTATAAGATTATACCCTTGTTTGCCAAACCACCTGCCCGCATCTTGATTCAAAGGCTGTAACAAAGCAATAGCAACGCCTTCTTGTGCCATCCTGTGCTCCAAAGAAGTTAATGCGAGTGCGCCGGTTTTGTTTCCGCGGTGCCCTTCAAGCAATCCAAACAAATGTATCAGTGCGGCGTCAGAACTAACTGGCCTGCCAGAAACATAACAAGCGCCGCCAATAATTTCGCCGCGAACAAAACTAACAATTCTTGCATTTGGAATTACTGCACACGCAGTCGCACCATTTATTTCATCGGCGTGCTTTTAAGGTGTTGCTAATCCGAATTCAATTTCAGGTGGCATAGCTCGCCACCAAAGATTACGCTTTTATAAAAATTGTGGTAGCAGACTAATCCCAAACCCGATAATCCCGCCAATAGCCAGCGGGGGCAGGGCCGGCAACGCCTTGAACTTCTTCACAGTAAATAGGTAGTGTATTACTAATATGCCCGCAAGTGACCCGAACAAAACCCCAAGGGCCTGCACAATACCATACTGGGCCAGTGCAGAAATCATGAAGACTGCGGGGAAGGCCAGATCGCCGCCGCCGAGCATCATAAAGGCCGGCTCGCCATCGGCATGCCTGTGCTTTAGTTTAGAAGCAACCGCTTTATCGGAGTGATACAACAACAGTTCGGGGCTGCGTGGGATTATCGCACCCATCACCGCGCCCTGAGCCATCATGCCGCGGAACATTGCTACCATGTGCTTTGTCTTAAACACCGCGATGTAATCATAAACAGAAAGAATAATCAGCAGGCCAACCACCGCGAGCACAGGGATTGTAAGCCCTAACTGCGCAGACACGCCGGCAATCGCTAGGAAAAACCCAAGGTTGTGAGTCAAAACAGTTGGTATAAAGTAACGCAGGCCAACCACAACCAATGCCAGGCCGATCGCAAAAATCGTCGGCACAAACGCCTCAAACACTATCTCAGAGCCAAAGAAAATCAAAAATGCGAAGAAACCCTTGAACACAATTGGCTTCTTCAGAAATTTTATTACTAACAATAGTATACTTGTCGCGATCGCAAACGCAATTATGAATGACACAAATGACTGGCCCGGCGGCAGCATCAGCTCCAATTTCTTCAGGGCTTCGATGTGCTGGCCGGCTACAACACCAGCGAACTTAGTTCCAGCCAAAGTAGTAATCATTTTCAGCCCGACAAATAGGGCCAGCAGCTGGACGGAGAGAAATGTGCCTAATTCTGCAAATAACATACCATAGTTAGCAGCCATGCAGTAGTTTACAAAATTATATTTATATAGGTATCTATGTTTTAAGCGGGCTTGAGCGCAGCGAAACCCGCAGCTTTTCTTTTGGGTTTCGTAGAGCCTTTTCTTTCCAATCTGAGCGAAGCTCAGATGGACCAGCGAAACTTTGACGTTTCGCTTGGTCGCAAAAGAAAAGGCTGTACTTATATAAGTTCCTATGTATGATGCATTCTACAAAACTTTATAAACCGTTTTGCATTTCGCAACTCTAAAACAACGCAAACTTCGCCGCGCTCGTTCGCGGAGTGGTTTTCGCGTTGCAAAAACCATGGTAGATGTTGGAGAGAACAAACCCGAGACGCCAGAAATGCCGGACGCAAGCCCGGCCAGTGAGCCCGAGAAGTTGGTGGAGAGATCAGTCATACCAGCAAAGAAACGCAGCTCAAGGTGGTGGTATGCTGCCTTAATCATAGTAGTTTTAGCCGCGGGCTACTACAGCTACACTAGTGTCTTCAGCACGCCTGAAGCAACATCGCCGGTGTCGCCGGCAACAGGCGCGGCAGCGGGCACACCAAGCCCAACACCAGCCGCAACAACGACTCCAACACAAACCGAGTCCACACCAGGGACAACACAAACAGAAACAACGCCGCCCAGCACTACAACCGAAGCGCCAGCGGCAACCTGTTCTGATAATAATATTTGCACATTAGACTTTTTTGACACTGCGACAAACACGTGCGCAAATACTCCAGTAGCAAACTGCTGCGGAAACAATATCTGCGAGCCTGGCGAGAGGTGCACAACCGTTTGTGAAGGCACAGACTGCACAACAACCAAGCAGCAGACCGCATGCAAGCAGGACTGCCCGCTCTCCTGCCCAGCAACATTAACAGTCCACAAGCAAGCCACGGTCTACCAGGATAAATCTGTACAAAACCCGAAGACATTCACTTGTGAGTCCGCGAATTGCGAGCAGCTGGATAACGCAGAGTTCAAGCTCACTGGCGCAGCCAGCCTGAAGACGTACATAACTAATATTGGTGAACAGGCCTCAGACATTGTGGCCTCGCAGTTCAACTGCAATTACGAAGCCCCACAATACAACGAGCCAGCCGCAACCGCAGATGGCACGGTGCTGAACAGGCTTGACCAGAAACTCAGTGTTCTGGACTACTTCGACGGTGATAGAACCAAGCAGGAATCTGCCAGCCTGAGCGCACAGCAGAGTTTCGATGTCCAGACATCAACCTACTCATTCGCGGTCGAACCGGTGGACGCAAAATACTCAACAGTACTAGCCTGCACAGTATGGCTAAGGTCGGGCGACTTCACTAATAAACAGGACCTGAAGATACGGTACGTGCCGGCATAGATATTTATTTTATTTAGTTTCTTTTATTATTTTCTTTAATCTGCCGAAATACATGACATTATTTTCTTCTGGCACGGCATAGGACTCAAAATTAGACAAGTCCTGTTTGAGGAATGGTGACAGAAGCCTGCCAGCAGACACATCAGTTCCCTCGGTGAGTGGATTGAAAGACGGAAGCACAATTAATGTTTTTCTCTTCCACCTGCCACGCAAGAACGTTTTGGCTTTTTCAGTGGTCACTGTATCCGTGAGCTTAATTGCCGGGTGTTCGTGGCCAATCACGATTGTTTTTACATCTTTGTGTTTTGCTGTTTCCGGAATAACATCGCCATGCAAAAACATTATTCCACCAATAAAAAACTCATCAACGAGTTCTGCACGATTTTTTATGAAGCCGGCCATGGTATCGTGATTACCGCGCACCATAATTATTGTTTTGCAGTATTTTTTCATAAATTGCAAAATCTCCGATATGTCATTCATCTCCTGCCGCGATACGAATCCGAACTCGTGGCGTAGGTCGCCAGTGACTATGATTTTTTCAATTTTATGCCCTTTTATTTCTAGTGTCTCAAAAATATGTTTCAATCTCGTTTTGATATCTGCAAACTGGTGTCTTGGCACAAAGACGCCCTTAGCATTCAGCATATCTTCGTAGCCAAAGTGGAAGTCTGAGAGCGCGAGAACACCGACTTTCTTGAAATAAAGTGTGAGGTCAATTATCTCAACATCTTTTAGGATTTCCATACAAAAAACGCAGGACTGCCGCTTATTAAGACATCGGCGCGCCGGCAAACCGCGATCTTTCCTGCCCGCCCAGGCCTCCAAGTGGCCCGCCAACCGCGGCTGGCAAGTTCGAGAAGCCTGCCCCATACAGTTGCTGGTGGTGGATCTGCGGCAGCATATCGCCATAGCCTGCCTGATATCCGTGCGATCCGAAGAGATAATTTTCCCACTGGCCCCAGCTTGTCCCAGTTCCGCTGGAGTAAACTGGCGCCCCGAGGCTGGTTAATGTTTCCTGGTGCGGATTATATTTCAGCTCGGCCATTGCAGCGTATGATTCCAAAATCTGCCTGACTCCTGAATCCTTGCCAATCTTGCCGTGTTTCCTAAGCTCTTCAGCAATCTCCTTAAATGGAACGTTACCTGAACCTGGGGCGATGTGAATATCCTGAAAGCCAAAGTTATCATGCAGGTGCATGTGCTTTATGTCTGGCGCGATTTTTGCTGTTTCATCGGTTATGAATTTTATGCGCTCCTTTTCGGAAAGCTTTGGGTCCATATATTTTCGCAGGAAATTGATGTGGCCGACGTCCCAGGTTGCGCCAATGTGCTTATTCGCGATTTTTCTAGCTTCAGATTCCTGCATACCATCTCTCTTTGCGAACTCAACAAACTTATTGCGCGCATTATTTATTCCCTCGCGTAGGTCATCACCCAAACCCATCGGATTTTTCACGTCCCAGTTCTCGATAGCCATGATTGGCAGCTTTTTCTCGTTACCCTCAAATTTCTTGTAGGTATCATACAACGCCTTTGCCCAAGTCTCTGGTGCTTTCTTTTTTGCAAAGTGTTCAACCGGAACAAAGGTCTGCGGAACGATTTCTGCCTGCTGCCACTCGCGGAACTTATTAAATATTTGTGAACTGTAATTTAACATCGCCTGGTCGTATTTTTCTTTTGCAGTAAAAAATGCACTGGCCTTTTCAGCGTTATGCTTATCGTTATCCCAGTCAACGTTAGCTCGCTGCGCCGCACGAGCTGCAGGTATGACCTCGTTTTTATACACATCTACAAATTTTTGCTTTTCTTCTGGCAGGTCATTGTAAAAAACTTCATACCTTTTTCTCAACTCTTCACGCTCAGAAACATTTGTTACATCTGGCTCTATGGATTTTATGTCATAGTATTGCTTACTGCGGTACAGCTTGTCAAAATTACCCATAACTGCCGAAGAAAGATATTCACTAAGTAGTGTTTCTCGCGACTGTAGGTTTTTAACTTGTTGTTCATACGTGGCGAGCGCATTTCTTTGCTGTGCATTTAAATCTACATTGCGTGCGGCATCTGCTAATTGCTGGACGTAATGCCTTATCTCACCTATCCGCCTGCGAGTCTCTTCTAGCTCATAGTTGTAGTTTGTGATTTGTAGCTGGGTCTGATCCCATTGCGACCTATTAAGTTCTGCAAGCCGCGCTTCTGGCGTCATTATCCTTGGGCCTGCAATTTGCGGATAGTACCTTTCCTCCTTCTCCAACGGTGCTATCTGGCCAGTCTCCGGGTTTACCACGGTCAGGACGTCAGCAACCCATTTACCGCTATTTTTACTGGTTTTGTCGGGTACCCAGTGCAGGCCATCCTTGGCTTGTATGTGGCCCGAGGCGTGCAATACCATCGGCACAGGAACGTTCACATCATCCTGCAATTTAGCGGCCTTTTCCAAATAGTCACGTAAATACGCTTCAGAGGCTTTTCTTAACTCCTCGCTCCACCTGTTGCTCTGCTGGTCGAAGCCAGCCATGTCCAACACCGGCGGCGCGTGCATCGAGAGTTTAACACCCTGCAGCTTGGCCAGCTGTTTCATCTCATCAAAGTGCTTTTTCGGGATTCGTTCGAACTGTGCGGGATCAATTGTTCCAACTTCAACATTCTTTATTCCAGTGGAGGCCAGCGGCGTGATCTGTGTCAGTTGAAGTTGGCGCACCAAGATATTGATTCATAAAAAGCGGTATTTGCCCCTGTCCACTGTAATTCGAGTCCATTGGGCTGGAATATGTATCTGAATATTTCATACGACCGCAAAATCGGTCGACGCTTCCCAAGAAACTTGCTGATCAATTTTCTGGGCGCAGAAAATCTAACTAGATTTTCTTGCGCCAACGAGTACGGCCTTCGACCGTACGCACCACGCCGAACCAATTTTCACCGGACATACATTTCAATACAAATTTATAAGCTTGATGGTTTGTGTGTTATCATGGCCACAGAGTCGGGTAATTGGTTCATCGTAGTAGTTATTGCATTGTTAATAGTTTTCGCAGCGTATGGTACGACCCATATTCAAGTTCAACAACCCATAAATGTACCTGTGCAGAAAATAATCCCGCCAGCCTTGGTCGAGCTGGAAGTTCAGCAGATATCTATTGGCACAGATTCAAGTGGTTTTTATCTAGATGGGGGGAAAATAACCACACTTGAGGTCAATCCAAACTCGTTTGTAACGCTGTCTATCCACGTCTTGCCAAACACAGGTTACTATGGCTTGATTTTCAAGAGCTCGCGCTTCTCGGACTTAAAAATAAACGCTGGCGAGACTGGAGTAGTTGAATTTGATGGTGTTGGCGATTTCACGATAACGAGCTACAAGCCTGCCACCACGACAACAAATGTCGAGTCGGAGATTGCTGTTCTAAGGGTTGTTGCACAGTAAGACATTAAAAGCTATTTTTTCTGGCAATCGGATGGATTTAATCTGGACGGCGATAAATTATTTGGTCCGTATCGGTGTTCCTGTTTTCTTTTACCGGCTGGCCCGCTCCGATGGCAACAGCACGCGCACCTCACTCGCAGGAGCAGCGGTAACTGCTTGCCTATTTCAATTTGCAGAGGCCAGTCTTGGAAACACAGTTTATCTGGACGGCGCCGCGATGTATGCTGTTGGCACTGCTGCAGCAGCAAAATTCAACCAATCGAGCTGGCCGTTCAAGGCGCCGGATTTAGAAGGGACTATTTCTACTTCAATATCTGCGCAACAATAAAATCCACAACCACCTTCATCGCCTTCTTGAAATCCTTTAGATTTGTATATTTGTGGTCTGCACCCTTTATGATTTCCAGCCAAGATCCTTTAATTGCGCTGGCAAGTTCTGTGGCCTGCCACAGTTCAACGCTGTCATCAGCGTCTCCATGGACAATAATTGTTGGGGCAACAACGTTCTTGCCTGCCTCAATCCATACCTTTTTCTGAAAGTCCTTCTCGTATTGCGGCAGATCACAGGACTTCTTGCCAATCCCAGGTGATTCGAGTGCTAAAACAAAAATATCTTTCTCTTTAGCAGCAGCAATTACTGCAGCAACGCCGCCAAAACTATCACCGGACAAACCAATTTTTCTATAACCTTTTCGGCGCAAGAATTTTATCGCATTGACAATATCATTGACAGCTTCTGAGACTGTTGCCCCTTCAAGCGCGCCTTCGCTCTCACCGTGGCCGCAAAAATCAAATCTAAAAGTTGCAATTCCAAATTTATTTAGTTCAGATTCGAGATGAACCGGCCATGGGTTTTTATCCTTGCTTCCGCGCAAGCCATGGCATAAAATAACAATAAGCCTTTTGCGGTTTGTTGGTTCTGAAAGAATTCCGCACAGTTTAGCTCCTTCGGAATTTGTGAACCAAACTTTCTTTTCTATCACAATAATTTGCTAATATCCTCCAAAAACATCTTTAAGTTATTTACAAATCTTGCTGCCTCTGCGCCATCGAAAACGCGGTGGTCAAAAGTAAGCGAGACAGGAAGGAACTGCCGGATTTCAATCTTTCCGTTTATCGGGACAACTTTATCGTAACGCCGGCCAAGCGCCAGAATCGCAACGTCAGGGAAGTTTGGAATCGGCGTTGCGAACATGCCGCCAATTGAGCCGACATTTGTTATTGTAAAAGTCGAGCCGCGCATGTCCATCAAATCCAGACTTTTTGCTTTTGCTTTTTCTACAAGCTCCTGAATTTCCTTTGCGATTACAAAAACATCTTTCTGGTCAGCAACCTTAACAACAGGAACAATTAATCCATCTTCAACATCAACCGCGATGCCGATGTTGTAATACTTTTTCAAAATAATTTCTGAGGTTTGCTCGTCCATCGCGGAATTAACGTACGGGTGCAGCTTGAGCGCGGCGACCACCGCTTTAACAATGAATGACAGTAGGGTAAGCTTTACTCCCTGCTGAGCCAGCGCAGCCTTCTGCTGCTCGCGGTGGTGCCACAAGTCTGTCACGTCAATCTCATCCATGTGCGTAACATATGTTGCTGTGCGGACGGCCCGAATCATGTGCTCTGCGGTTACTTTACGGACGCTTTTCAGCGTGACACGCTCAACAAAACCAAAGAAATCATACTTCTTGGTAATTTTCATGTTTGGCGCAGCGGCTGGCACTGGCACGACCTGCGCCTCCAAACCCCTCGCTGCTTTTCTGACATCGTCTTCAGTAACCCTGCCACCTGCTCCTGTCGCAGAAACTTTTACCAAATCGACATTCAACTGCTTTGCGAGTGCGCGGACTGCTGGCATTGCTAAAACCTCTTTAGAAAATTTTGTTTTGTGTTCTTTTTGTATGTGTGCGCTTAACTCCTGCTGATTTCCAAACCGCGCGTTGCAAACATTACAGGCTGCGCCAGATATTTTTGCTTCCTCCAACTCGCCGACAACAGCAACGCCGCGTTGAGGTGTCGTAGCAGCTGGCAAAGGCACAGTCTTTTCCTCTTTCGGTGCCAGCCTCTCGCTCTTCTCGCCAATTACTGCAAGCACCTCGCCAACTTTCACGGTCTGGCCTTCGCGGAAATTAATGCGCAGAATTGTTCCGGCGCGTGGCGATGGAATATCAACAATCGCTTTGGAAGTTTCAATCTTGACAATGACGTCGTGCTCCTTTACAACATTACCTTCTTTCACGAGCCACTTTACTACCTCGCCCTCAGCAATTCCCTCCCCAACATCTGGAAATCTGAACTCGTATGCCATTAAGATAAGTCCCTGTGCGTTTCGTACATAAACGCCGCATCTTTGTTGTGTTTGCGCAATTTTGCGGTGGCCAGCCTCTTTATTACACTCGTGTCCAGACAGACATTCTTTGTTGCGCCCTTCTTCACAATTTTTGTTATGTCCTTTGCAACTCTGCTTGCTGTTTGCTCGCACTTCTTCTCGGATAGCTTCACAACATAGCAGGCCGCATACACCGAGCCATATACCTTCCGCTCGTCGTAGTCTTCCGTGTGGCCCTTTCTTTTTACCACGCAATGTTTTCCCATTTTATCTAAATCAAGCTGATTGTCCCGTTTGCAATCAGTATTAAGAGCCAGCCTAGCAATATTAAACTAACGCCAGTGGCCAGCCGCATGTATGCACGATACTTCATCTTCCATTTTTTTATGATGTGGATATGCGTGCCAGTGTAAGTTAATATTAAAATTGTAATTAGCGGCAGCACAAAGATTAAATTATACAAAACCAAGAGCAAAAATGCGAATAGGTCGAACTGCTGGCTCAGCAGGGTTATTATCGCGAGATAAGGCGCACCTGTGCAGGGCAGTTCAACGCCCGCGACAAATGCGCCAAGCAAAATCACGCCGGGCAGTGTAATTTTTTTAGTGTACTGTTCGATGCACTTTGCCATGTCTGGCGCGATTGCGAGTGAGAAGCCTTTGCCATACCAGAAATAATCCTTGATTTCTAGCAGGCCAGCACCAATTATTACTGTTCCGACAGCAATTGCAATGTATTCTGAAATCCAGAGCGGTATTCTGCTGAAGAGATAAACCAAACCCAAGCCGCTGACGAGATATGTAATAAAGACCGCAGCGATGTACGCCAAACCATAACTTAATAATTTATTTTTATATTTCGCCGCGACCAAAATAGAAATCAGCAAAATCAAAACGCCAATCGCACACGGATTGATAGAGTCAACTGCTGCAGTCACGGCGACGAGGCCAAGCTTTGGCAGGGCCGCTTCAACTGCCATCGGAACCGCGGAGGGGCTCTGCCCCTCCCCAGTTTGACGCTCTTCCTGACCCTCCCCGTGTGCGATCTACGATCGCACCAACGCCAAACACGTTATTTACCTCCTTCATCTTTTTACCTCACCCGCAAACACAAATTTTATTTTGTCGCCCGGCGGCACTGTGCCGTAGGGCGCAATTACATAATCCTCAGAATTTTCAACTAGTTGCATACCATTGACATAAACCGCCCAGTAGGCTGGCCTGCCACCACACAGCTCTCCATCTGACCATTTCATGTAGCCATGCTCTGTTGGGATGCCGAGCGTACGGCCGTCAAACTCGCCACCGATGGATTCGAAATACTCGCGCAGGCTAGCCTGCTCCAACTTCAGCAGCACACCTTCGATATGCATCCTATTATCACCGTGCTCATGAATTGTCGGATCGCCAACGCGGTTTATCAGACCTGTCGGCTTCACGAGCTCCACTTTTTCCCCGCAGGCAACTATTTCATAATCTGCATGCCAGTGCACCGGCCCGTGGCTCTCAGATGCATAATTGAGATAAATTGTGGAGCCCGCGAGATATGCGCTGGCAATTATTACCGGGATGGCTATCAGCAAAAATAGAATTATTCTATGTTGCTTTTTTGTTTTTTTGTGATTGCCGATAACTGCAATCAAAATCCCGATGCCGAAAATAATTCCGGCGGTAAGCAAAACTTGCATTGGATTAAATAGGCCAAGCTGGCCCCAGACATCTGACACATCTGAGTGCGCGGCAGCGAGTGGGATAGCAAAAAGCAAAGCTAGTGATAATAAACACTTGTTTGTAGCCATACTAAATAATTAAAACGAGCAATTAAAAGCCTTAGCCTAACAAACTTGCCTAGCAGAACCGGCACACCCGCTCAGATGTGTGGCTGTGCCTTTTCTTTTTTGGTTTGGACTTTTTAGTAGCCATGCCCATAAAAATAAGTGCGAGCTTAAAAATCTATGCTGTAGTAAACATTCCTGCCGCTTCTCCTAATCGTTGCGTTAAATCCCCGCGACCTGCAACCAGGTGGGCGCGTTCTCTTTCGCCAATACAAGGAACAATAACTGCAGCCCAGTGCTGTG
>CAZUEL010000013.1:0-22677 GCA_964619325.1 Candidatus Woesearchaeota archaeon
CCTCGTCTCATGTCCTCTTTTGTCATGATACGGACGTTAACTCCTACATTGTCGCCTGGCTCTGCGGACTGAAGTTTTTCGTGGTGCATCTCGATATCTTTAACTTCGCCAACCTTACCAGATGGCATAACAATGATTTTCTGGTTCGCTTTCATGATACCAGTCTCGATCCTGCCGACTGGAACAGTTCCGACGCCGGTGATCGAGTAAACATCTTGTATTGGCATTCTTAGTGGCAGTGCCAACGGCTTTTCTGGCGGGCTCAACATATCTAACGCTGCAAACAGTGTCGGCCCTTTGTACCAGCTCATGTTCGGCGAAGCCACTTTTATGTTATCATCTTTCATAGATGAGATCGGCAGTATGTTTATCTTTGTGATATCGTAGCCGACGCCCTTCAACAGCTTTTCAAGCTCAGCCTTGACTTCGTTGAAGCGTTTTTCGTCGTATTTTGCCATGTCCATCTTGTTCACGCCCACGATCAACTGTGGGACACCCAATGTTTTTGCGAGGAACACGTGCTCCTTTGTCTGTTCCTGTATGCCGTCGCCTGGGTTTGCGGACACGACTAACAGCGCAGCATCTGCCTGTGATGTGCCCGTAATCATGTTCTTGATAAAGTCCTTGTGTCCGGGTGCGTCTATAATTGTGAAGAAGTATTTCTGTGTTGGGAACTCCTGGTAAGAGAGGTCGATTGTAACACCGCGTTCCCGCTCTTCCTTGACTTTGTCCATGACGAACGCGAATTCGAAGCCTGGCTTGCCCTTTTCTATAGCTTCCTGCTTTAATTTAGCAAGGTCCTGCTCGGATAGCTTGCCAGAATCGTACATCATTCGGCCTACAGTTGTTGACTTGCCATGGTCTACATGGCCGATTACTACGAGGTTGATGTGTGGTTTCTTGTCTGCCATCTTAATTCACAAACTCACCGTCGGGTGGGTTTTTAAGCCTTTCTAATAAGTATAATTACAATATTGTTTAACTACGAGTGTTAGATATATTAAACTATATGAATTTATATATTTAGTCAAACTGCGGCTTAGGTAATTCTTTGGATAAACCCTTTCTCTCCCTAATCCGCATAGCCACAGTATTCTGCAGTTCATTCGGCAGTTTCCTGTAAGAAACATCAATTAAAGATTGGAAGCCACGGCCTGCGGTTGCGGACTTGAGCGCGGCCTCGAAGCCGAACATTTCCATAACCGGGACTTCTGAAATCATAACATAGCGGGTGCCTTCCTGGTTTGTTTCCAGCACGGTTCCGCGCTTTCCAGTAACTAGGCGAGTGGCTTCGGAAAGATATTCCATCGGCGTGTCTATCCTGACGGTTTGCACTGGCTCGAACAGGAAGTCGCCGACAGAGAGCATCGCGTTTGAGATGGCCTGCCTGACCGCGGGTATCATCTGGCCTGGGCCTCGGTGAATCGTGTCCTCGTGCAGCTTCGCATCGTGCAGAATAATTTTCAGCCCGTAGCACGGTTCCCTGGTTAGCGGGCCCTGCACTACAACTTCCTCAAATCCCTGCATCAACAGCTCCACGATTTCGCCAATCTGCACGATTCCCTTCGTTGCTTCAACAAGAACATTTCCGTTTAGGATTTCAATCACCTGCTTGGCCTGATCCTTCTCCATGCCGTTGGCCACAAGTGCTTCAATCAGCTCGGGCTTTTTCTTTTTTATTTTTCCCTCAGCGATTTTTCCCTCTTTGATTGCCTTGTAAACGCCTGGCTCCAAAGGTTCGACTGAGATGTATAACTTGTTGTGCTTGTTTGGTGACTTGCCCTCAACTTCCTGCGATGCTTTCATAACAGTCTCGCGGTAAACCACAATCGGCGGCGAGACAACAATCTCAATTCCCTTCTCGCGGATTTTTCTTTCTACTTTTGCATCTAAGTGTAACTCGCCAAGCCCGGATACTAATGTCTCGCCGGTCTCGGGATTTATCTGGATTTTTAATGTTGGGTCTTCCGCGCCCAATATTCTGAGAAGATCAATAAGCTTCGGCAGGTCCTGCGGATTTTTTGCCTCGATTGCTTTTGTGACGACAGGTTCGAAAATGTGTTTGATCGCAGCAAACTGGTCAATTGGGTATTCAGGTTCGCAGAGTGTCTCGCCAACCGCGACATCGCCTAAGCCTACAAGACCGATAACATTGCCGGCCACCGCAGTTTTTATCGGCATTCGCTTGCTGGCAATAAAAGTGGAAAGCTGCTGAATCTTGAAGTCTTTGTTGTTTCTGACGAGGTGGACCATCTGGCCTTCAGTGATTTTGCCGGACATGATTCTCGATGTTGCAATCATGCCTGCGTGCTGGTCATAAACTACTTTTGTGATTGCTGCGCCAAGATGCGCGTTCGCATCACACTTTGCGAGTGCCTTGCCAGCCTCGGATTCGGCGTCGCCAGTCCAGATTCTCTGTAATCTGTATTTTTGTGCCTCCAGCGGCGTTGGCAGGTGTTTTACAACCATATCTAATACGACCGTGAACATCGGCGCGCGCTTTGCAAGTTCTTCATCCTGATCCTGCGAGCAGAGGTCTATGATCTCTTTGAATGTAATTTTGAACTGCTTCATGGCTGGCACCGAGATCGCCCACTTCTTCAGCGCGGAACCAAAAGCGACAGAGCCGTTCTCGACGGAAAACATCCAATCTTTTGCAAACTGTGGTTCAACATTTCGCTGGACAAAATTATTTATTTCTATTACCAAGTCCGTCAATCTTTTTTGTAATTGTTCTGGTGTTAATTTTAACTCCTTAATTGCTCGGTCGACTTTATTTATGAACAGGATTGGCTTAACCCGTTCTTGTAATGCTTGGTGCAAAACCGTTTCGGTTTGTGGCATCATGCCCTCGACTGCGCAGGCCATCACAACCGCGCCGTCCACCGCACGTAGGGCTTGCGTAACATCTGCACCAAAGTCTACGTGGCCCGGCGTGTCAAGTAAGTTAATCAAATATTCCTGGCCCTCGCACTTGTGAGCCATAGTTACCGTAGCGCCGTAGATTGTCATCAATCGCTCGTGTTCCTGCTCATCGATCCATGTCAGCATTCGCTCGCCAACCAGCTCGGCGGACATCATGCCGGCCTGTGCTGCCAAGTTATCTGTAAGTGTGGTCTTGCCGTGGTGGATGTGCGCAACAATTCCAATATTTCTAATATTCTTCTGATTAAGCATTAACTTCTGCACATTCTCCGCGTATGCCTCTTCCTTTCCTGCCATACCAACAACTCAGAAAAATCGTTTATAAATGTTGTTTTGTTTGCTCAAACAAACAGATAAGTCACAGATATATAGATTTATATATGTGCAGCGCTAGGGAAATGTAGTAGCATATGAATCAATATATGTATTTATTATTAAAAGTCGATATACATCGCCCCTATCCGAAAGCCTTATATATTTTATTGTCGGCAAACCAGCGCAATGGGTTGGGATATTAAGCGAAAGATTTCTGTCAGGTATCTGGATGGCCGAATCCGAAGGCTCGCCTCGCACCTCGGGCAGGCCGAGCCGATGTTCAAGGAGCACTTCCCAAAAAACTTCAGCCTGAAGAAGCTAAGAAAAAATCGAGTCCGAGTTTATCACTTCCCTAAATCAGAAAAGGCGTCCGAGATTTTCTCATGGCACGGCAACTCACGTTATGTCTCACTAAGGGCAGGCCTGTTATCGCGGAGATACTGGGCTGGCTTGCAGTACCTGCTGCACGGGCTGGCACACAGCTTTTGTTACCTGCGGGACGGCATTTCAGAGGAGGTCTTTTGCGAGCACGTTGCGTTCTCCGTTTTGAAAAAACTCCTAAAAAACTACTCGCCAAAATTCCGCAGAAGAATCTTGAAGTCAGTGCTGCGCGTCACATCAAAGGAATATGATAACTACTACAAGGCTGCGCAAAGATTAACAAAGCGAAATCCAAAAATACTTGTGAGATTGAACGCGAAGGCACTGCATAGACACATACCCATAAAATTAGAAAAACAGATCGTCTACCGCGCACTGAAGGGCAGGACAAGTTCTTTTGAGGAGCTAGAAGATTACTCAGCTGATTTAGAAACTGGGTTCTTCCAACCCAAGTAATACCCTGCGATAAGCAGGCCGACTCCAGCAATCAAAAACACGAGATAGATCGGTGAGAGCAGATCGAACAACGGGTCTGTGAACTTGGACAGCCCGCCGGCCTGCCCCCGAAAGAAAACATACAAATAGGAGATTCCGGTTAGTAGGAATGGCCAGCCGAGCAATTTCAGGCGGACTGCAAGGGCTTGCTCAAATTTTAGCATAATTGCGCCGAATATAATTGTGAGAATAATCGCTGCGGCCAACAGCCTGTTGTAAAATTCGTGTGCCTTCTGCCCAACAAAAAGGAAAACAGTTTCTGCGCTTACGCCTTTGCTTAGCTCCTCAGAAACACAGGCGAAAAAGTTGCAATCGTACTTCTTGTAGTAGACTTTGTCAAACAGTGCGTTTGCCATGACAGCCAACGTGTTTTGGTTTGATTTTATCTCACGGCACTTTAGTGTGATAGTTTGGCTCTGGACTGGCAGATCTACCGTGCTTTTTGACTTGCACTGAAAAAGCAGCGCATCCCTGAGCTCGCCTGTGTCACCGTTCCCGAAAAACCGCTCGGAGAAATCGCCGGATATGATATCAACGAATGCGGGGCGTTCGATGCCGTAGTTTGTGAAACCTGCAAGTGCGTAAGAGGTCACGGCCAGCGAGAGGAATGTTCCAAACAAAAGTATAGATACCTTCTTCCAGGCCAGGTGAAATTTCATTCATAAAAAAAGAAAATGGAAGTTAAAAATCTATTGCTACCTTCTTCGCCTTCCGCCTTTGCCGAAGTTCAGCTCTTTTTTGTAGTTGTTCCAGAACCAGACGAAGATGTATGCTACTATCCATGCAACAACTACGTGTAAGACAAGGCCGGTCAGGAAGCTGCCAGGCGTCATGCCGGGCGCGTAGATCGCACTGACGTTAACGTTTGGGTGTGCCCATTGCAAAAAATCGCCGAATCCATTTGGCGCGATCGCAATCCACAGGCTTTTCAAAGTGTACATCACGCCTACGAAGGTCGCGAGTGCGGTTGTTGTTTGTTGTGTGTCTAGCTTGACTGCCATAGTCATCAGATAGAGTTAGATATATTGATTTATATATGTTAGTTACTACCAGAAAATCAAACTAATTGGTTTTGTATGTATTGAACCAACTCTTTTACTTTCACTCTCTTCTGCTTCATAGTGTCCCTTTCTCGGACAGTCACATCCTTTCCCTTTACTGAGTCAAAGTCGACTGTGATGCAGAATGGCGTGCCGAGCTCGTCCATTCTTCTGTAAGACTTGCCGATGTTGCCTGAATCCTCATAATGCGTCGGAAACTGTTCTTTCAGCAGCTTGTAAACTTCGCGGGCAAGCTTTGTTATTTTTTCCTCTTTCTTTAGTAATGGGAAAACTGCTGCCTTGATTGGTGCAAGCCTCGGATTTAGTTTCAGGGCAATTCTTTCCGCTTCTGTGGTATACGCATCGCACATAAAAGCTAGGAATGTCCTGTCAACACCAGCGGAAACCTCGATTACATTTGGCACAAACCGGTTTTTTGTTTCTTCGTTGAAGTATGATAGGTCTTTTCCTGAAAACTTTGAGTGCTGCGTGAGATCCCAGTCGCCGCGGTCGTGTATGCCTTCAATCTCTCCCCAGCCCCACGGGAATTTGTACTCGATGTCGGCTGCGGTTTTTGCGTAATGCGCAAGCTCGGTTTTTTTATGTTCCCTGAATCTTAGGTTTTCTTTTTTAATTCCTAAATTCAAATACCACTTTAACCTAGTTTCTTTCCACTCTTCAAAGAATTTTTTATTTTCACCGGGTTTGATAAAGTATTGCATCTCCATCTGCTCGAACTCTCGGACTCTGAATAGGAAATCCCTTGGAGCAATTTCGTTTCGATATGCCTTTCCTATTTGCGCGATTCCAAACGGCAGCTTTAATCTCGCGGAGTCCTGCACTAATTTGAAATTCAAATAAATTAGCTGCGCGGTCTTCGGCCTTAAGTATGCAACATTTTCGTCCGACTCAATCGGGCCGACGTGCGTCTTGAACATTAAATTATATTTTCGGGCTTCTGTCAGCTCGCCCTTGCACTTTTGGCAGCGCACGTTCTTGCTGCGCAGAAGCGTTGTAACTTCTTCCAGTGGCATGCCAGCCACATCAACGTTCAGAATATCTTTTGCCAAGTGATCCGCTCGGAATCTTGACTTGCAGCTTTTGCAATCCACGAGCGGGTCGGTGAAAGATGCAACATGGCCGGAAGCCTCCCAGACTTTCGGGTGGTTCACGGTAGCTGCATCGATGCCGACTACGTCTTCTCTTTCTTGTACGATAGACTTCCACCACGCGGCTTTGATATTGTTTTTTAGTTCTACTCCGCGCGGGCCATAATCATAAAATCCTGCCATCCCGCCATAAATCTCAAAGCTCGGGAACACAAAGCCAGCCCGCTTGCAGAAGCTGGCTAGCCCGTCAATGCTCTTTATTGGCTGGACGATTTGTGGCTTTTTCATTTTATTTCTTTCCTGAATTTTTCTATTAATAAATTTATATTTGCTATCATTTGCTCTGCATCTGCTTCGCTAACGTCTTTTCCATAATAATTTATCCCATTTCTTACTTTTCTCAGATTGTCAAAAATCTCTGCATCTTTTTGTTTTCCGAGCACTTCTTTTATGAATGTTGTGTAACATTCGTGATTATAAATCTTGTAGCCATGCTCTAGTGCGATGCATTCCAAATATTCTCTCAGTGCATCGTAAAGCAAAGTAATTTTTCCAATACAATGCTGCTTCGGAAGCGCATTTGCAGATTCAATTTTCAGAGATGCGATTTTGCGCGCTGAAATTATTAAATTTCTATCTGGCTTGATTTCTTTTGCAATGCTTTTCTTTATGCATTCGCGCCAATCCATACTACCAACTGCCCTTCATTACATACCCATTCAGCAAATTATTTAAAAGTTCGGGATTTTTAACTGCATCGCGGCTGCTAAATAGAAATAGCTGCACGTTCCGCTTTAGTTTTTTTTCAAATTCTTTTAAATTTATAATTTTATTTGTACTAGTAAAGACGGCAATGTCTATATCTGAATTTGCTTTTGCCTCCGCCTTTGCCAATGAGCCGAAAAGGATAACAATGGGGCTGAAAAATTCCTTTTCGAAAAAATTCAATAGGCCTGCGGCTTCCAGCTTGCGCCTCCAGTAGATACGCGAGAGTTCCGCGAAGAGCCAGCCATCCTTGTCTGCAAAATAATAAAAATACATCCGTTCCACCTCTTTTTTAAGCAAGCCTTTTCTTTTGTAAAGCTCGAGCTGTTTTGAGGCGGTTGGCGGGCTGATTTTCATGAGCCGGGCATATTCGCGGACGCTTATGCGCCGATAGCAGTCTTCAAAAAACGGTGCCAGACTGTTAATTATTTCTAACATATGTTAATATAAGTTAACATAGTTTTTAAATCTTTTCCCTGCAATTAGTATATGTTAATATTTATTAACACTTGTTAATTATTTTTAACATTCAATGGCTGGCGAGTATCGCCTATTAGAAAGAAGGCCAGCACGAAGAAGATAACAAAAACTCGCCCAAATAGCGAGTTTTTGAATTGTGAAGTGCTTTAAGGTGCGGGGTTTCAAACCCTGCACTTCACAATGATAAAGCTGGCTGGCAATTTGTAATTACGTTTCCACCAGGCTTTCTTAAATAATTTGGCCATGAAATTAGTTATGGTGGGAGGTTTAAAAGTATGTTAAGATTAGGAGATTAAGAACTACAACAAAAACTAGCTATGTCTATTGCCCGATTAATTCGAGCATTGGTTCTGCTCCGAATATTCCACATAATTCTGAAACGACCATTGCATCTGGTAGCCTTGCAGCTGGCTTGCTTGCAGCAGCCAAAAAACAATTTGGCGGCGCCCCATACCAATCTAAAGCAGACTTTAGAACTTCACCAACAGTTTTACTAGAATCAACATCCATATGATAGCTACGATCGAGGTAAGCAACGTTGATACAAGCTTGAATACGTATTTCCACGCACAAGTATACGAAAATAAATTTAAAAAGCTTTCTTAAACTACAGCTTCCAAAAAGCCTTTCGGAAAGAAATCCCATTTGTAGTCTTTTATCACATTTGCTGACTCGATTGATTTTAGGTCTGCGCTTAACTCTTCTCTAAGTGAGTACAACACTCTTTGTAAATCCTGAACTGTTTTTACTTGGGCATGAATTACGATGTCTGCGAAACCAAAGCCAGACATTATTAGGTGGATTGGCATCGCGCCCTTAATTTTATTTACTACAAGCTTTAATTTTTGCTCTGAGCGGTCATTAAGTTTCATACTAATTGCATACCAATGAAACCCCAATTTTTCTGTAAATAAGTTTGGCCTAAATTGTAATATGACATTTGCACTTATCATTTTTTTTATTCTGTTATAAATTGTCATTCTGTTCTCCTTCAGCTCTTTGCTGAGCTGTTCCAAAGATTTTCTACTATCGACAGAAATGGCCGCAAGTATTTTGAAGTCCAGTTCGTCGAGCTTGCAGGCCTCAGCTTTTCTGTCTTGAAAATCAAATTTGTATTTCTCAAATAATATATTATATGGCTGAAAAATATTTTTGGAAATGAAAAATATTTGATGTTCGGCGATCAAACTGCTAAACTCTTTTTCTAAATTTCCGATTGTGTCGCTTAAGTCAGTTAGCTGTTTATAGTAGAATCTGGCCGCAAAGTCCCAGCCGCCAGCCAGCTCTAAAATTTCGACAACAAACGGGCTTTCCACAAGATAATTTATGAAACCTTTTATTTTTGTCTTGTCTAAATTCACGAGTTTGAAGAAAACCAGAGTAGATTGCCAGCCGAACTTGCTGGCATCAACTATTGTACTGACGTTTGTCATCACGCCGGTTTCAATGAATTTCCCGATGCGATATTGGACAACGTCCTTTGACAACTGCGTGGCCTTTGCTATCTCCGCAAAGCTGGCCCTGCCATTCCGGAAGAGCTGCGCCAGTATCTTCTGGTCCTTCAGGTCGAGGGCAAGCAGTTCAGTTCTAATTTGTTTCATTATACTACTTTTGCAAGCTTTTATTTATAAATGTTTGCATTTGAAGGAAAAAGTTAAGGAAAAGTTCTTATATGCTAAATCATACTATTACGATATGGTAAAACAAACAGGCACATATATTGAAGATGTACGTGAGTACAAACTGCCGCTAGGCCAACTGATAAGGGTTGATCGAAAAGAGGACTTTGAACTCTTGAACCCCAGATTAAAAAGTTACACTATTGGGCCGGGAAGATTGGGGAAACTCCTTGGGCATAAACCAGTAGATGGCCTCATGGACTCTATAGACCATCCCGATGGCAGATTAGGCAAAGCGACAGTACTTTTTGATGGCGCCACTGTTGAGAACCGGTCGCTAGACTTCTGTGCGGTTCTCGGCATAGGCGTAAGAAGTACATTAGTGCGACCGGAATTAACATCGTTTTACATAACACTTTACGCCACACCGCAGGAAGCTTATCAAGCAATGGGAGAACGGGCGCGGGTCATGGTTTCTTCCACCTAATCTCGTAGAATGTACATTCCCCTTCCTTGTCCACAATTCCTACCAGCAGTTTCTTCCTCGTGGAATGGGCTACACGGTTCATCGCCGCGAACTGAGTCCAGGTGTAGCCATCTGTCTCGCTGGTGCAGAACAGAACCCACTTTGCGTGGTCCTGGCCTGGCTTCATGCCGCGCGGGTAAACCCTATAGTCTGCCCCGAATTTTAGTGCAGTTTTAGTAATGTAACCGCGAGTCCTGATATCGCGATAAACTTGATACTTCGTCCAGAAGTTTGCTTCTGATTTGGTTGCGAGTTTAACAAACTGCTCGAAATTCAATTTCTTTTTTCCGTCGTAAACTTCAAGCTTCTGGCGCTCCATCAAATATAGTGCCTCGTCCAGCGAGAACTCAATCCTAGTCTCTTTTACGCCCTGTTGCTGGCCAAAAATCTCGCCGAAGTTTGAGCGGTCGAAGAACTGCTGGGCGTTCTGGAAGTCCTCGCGGACAGCAACCTTGTTGCCGATTAAGTAACCGCGGACTGGCTCTTTAATTTTTATCTGTTCAATAGAAGTTGGCAACTGCTCTGCTGGCGGTTGGTTGCCACCCATGCCTGCTTCGGCTATCTCGCTAGCCTCTGCAACTTCAGGAGCCCCAAGGCTAGTATCACTAACACCTTCTTGTTTCCTATCTTTGTTCTTCTTAGACATTATAGAAGCCACAATCAAAATTGCGCCTCAGCGCATTTTGATGTACAGAAAATTGCCGAGCAATTTTTTGTATCTTGGCACTTAACCGCCTACGTCGTGGTTAAGCACTTGCAAGTGGCTGTCACCAAAATAAACTGAGATTTTGGGTTTAAAAATGTATTTACTATTTACTTATGCGCGTGCAGCTGTGACCTGCCCCGTTGGAACTGTTGCGGGTGTTGTCTCGAGGCGCGTTTTCAATATCTCATATGCTTTTTGGATATCATCAATCGGCGGACCATCTTCGGCGCATAGTTTCGGTCCTCCCACATGATGCCACTGAAGTGAATAAATAGTTGCGTTTGGCCAGTGGAATTGCTCTGCAAGCGTAACTTCGCCAAGCCCAGGAACATAAGCTATTATAGTTGTTGCGCCCTCGACTGACATGTGGTGATCCAAACCGTCAACTTTCCGCAAATGTTCTGCAGGCACTTGCTTAACGCAGCCAAGTATTACTTCTAACAACTGCCATTTATCTAGTGGCATAAACTCTTTTACTGCTGACATGATATAATCCATGAATGATAAACCTTTAAAGGTTTCGGTGCGGCGCAAGTTTTATTAATAACATTATAAGAATTACGTTATGAAACTAACAATCCTCGGAACAGGCAGTGCCATGCCAACACCCAACCGCAACCATAGTGCGACCGCGCTGGATATCGGGCCAGAGGTATTGCTGTTTGACTGCGGCGAGGGGACGCAGATGCAACTACAGAAGGCTGGCATCTCGCACAACAAAATTTCAAAAATATTTATCACGCACTGGCACGGCGACCACGTGCTCGGCCTGCTCGGTTTGACACAATCGATGAGTTTGAACAAGAGAACAAAGCCGTTGGACATCTATGGGCCTGCCGGCACTAAGGCAAACTTCAAAAAGTTTATGGAGATCGTGGATTCGCAGCCAGCTTACAAGATAAATGTCACAGACCTAAAGCCCGGCGCGTTTAACGCTGAAAAATATTCCATCGCGGTTGCAAATGCATCGCATGTCAAGCCCTGCTTAGTGTACGCACTTCAGGAAAAACCAAAAGTGAAAGTCGACTTAAATTATCTAAAAAAGTTCGGCTTGAAAAACAATCCCGCAATCGGTGACCTGATAAAAGGCAAGGACATTGTTTGGCAAGGGAGGAAAATTAGGGCAAAGGATGCAACCTTTATCGAGCAAGGGAAAAGGTTTGTTTATCTGCTCGACTCTGCGTACTCAAAACATCTGGAAAACTTTGCGAAAGATGCAGACGTCCTACTGTGTGAAGCAACATTCGCAGACGATATGAAAGAATTTGCAAAAGAGTTCGGCCACATGACTGCAACGCAGGCCGCAACACTGGCAAAGAAGGCAAACGCAAAAAAGCTAATCATCACGCACTTCAGCAACCGCTACAAGAATACAGATATTTTGCTGAAAGAAGCCCGCGCGATTTTCCCAGGTACGGTTGCGGCACGGGATTTGATGGAAGTTGAGATTTGAAATGGATTTTAGCAAACTCAAAATATTAGATGGAAAATATTGGGATGTTTTTCTGCACTAAGATCAAACAGTTCCAGGAAGAGTTTATTTTTGGTATAAAAAAGATGGCGCGGATTTTCTAGACGTGCCAAGGGAGGCTATGCTAGAATTTCATACTTCCGGCAAAAGAATAAAATCCGCATTGATAGCAGCGCTCAAGCCAGCAATGTTCAACTATGTCTCCGCAAATAATGTGACAAAGCACTTGCACATACACATCATACCAAGATATGCGCGGAAAATTAATCTATTTGGGTTAACGTTCGAGGATACTTCGTTTGGCCGGTACTATGAAACGAATCCGAACTTTACCGTACCAGAAGAAATTTTGTTAAAAATAAAAGATAAGATAAAAAAAGAGTTGTGACTATTGCTTGGGTTTCTCCAAATCCTCATCATCCTCTTCTAAAAAGTCCACAAACTTCTGCCAGATTCCTTTTTGTCCACTGCTGGCTTGTGTGGGTGTAGTTGTTTGAACCGGAGTGGCGGCAGTTGGTTGTCTTGGTATGCGTGGCAAGCCCATTCCCAGTCCGATCAGGAAGCCAAGCACGGTGAGGCCAGCTCCATAGTAAATAACATACGGGACTCCCTGGTAGCGCTGTTTCATGTACCAGAATATGTAGCTGACCGCCTTTCTTGCATCTGAAACGGATGCGATGCCAGCTACTGCTTGCTTTGCTTCATAAACTTGTCCTCGGACATTATTTCTCAAAGCATCGCTCTTTGCAAATACAGTTTTGATCTCCTGCTTCACATCACTGGCCGACGCGGCAGTTTGCGCAGGTTTGCTCGCGGTGGTTGATGCAGCAGATACATTTGTTGTGGCATTTGTCCGGGCAGTAGTTGTTGCGGTTGCGTTGGTCTGCACAGGCGCCTGCGTAATATTAGCAGTTGTCTGTAGTTGTGGTGTCTTAATCACCGGAACTGTTAGTGATTTCAAATAACTAATCAACCGTGCGCGCAGTCCCTCAAAGAACTTGTTCACGCGCTCGCCTACCTGTGGTATGCCCGCCGCTGTACCAGTTGGCTCTGGTGTGGTTGGCTTTGGTGGTTCAACCACAACGGTCGTCGGCTCTGCCTTTTCATATATTCTTATAGTTAACGGTGATGAGCTCGACACAACATTGTCGACAGACCTTGCAGACACCGTGAGTTTGTACTCCTGCTGCTGCGTTTCGAGCGGTGCTGAAACATATAGCTGCAATGTTTTTGCTTCGTTGCCATTTAGTGTTACCGTCCGCGGATTCAGCTGCGCTAAACTTGCACCCGAACCAGATATTTCTAAAGTGTACGTGCTATCCTGCGAGCCGGCGTTCTCGACAACGATTGGTATCAGCGCGCCCTCGCCGCGCGCAACGCGCACCTCAGAAAGCGCAAGCGTGGTTTTTACTCCAAAGCAGCTTGACTGTGGTGCGATGTTCAAATTCAATGTTGCTGATGAAGATGTGTGTGATGGGTCCTGCGACTCCGCAACGACTTTCACTATCTTCAGGCCAGTCGTTTCCGCCTTTGGTGCAACGATTAAGTTAAGCTGCGCCATGTTTGCAGCGCCGAGCGCGACAAAGTTCCGGTCAACAGACGCAAACTCTGGGCCGACAACCGATACTGCGTAATTTTCAGTAACCTTGCCGGCATTTATCAGTGAGATAGTGTACGCCTTTGTTGTGTATGGGCAGACTGTGTCGTAGTTTGCGGACAATCTCAGGTCAGTGGCGTGGCACTGCAGTACGTTCGCGTCAACGTTCGCTGACGACTCTGCGCCGGATTCACGGCCTTTCGCAGTCAGCGTGGCTTTGAAATTACCAGCCACACCAAACTTAGGGAACAACACTAGATTTGTAGTTGCGCTTCCGGCTGCGCTGGCTTGCAGGCTCGCTGCCTCAAGGCTGGCCCACTCAGGCCCTGCGAGTTTTAAGTCATAGGCTTCATCTTTCTCACCGTGGTTTGAAATTGTTACCGGTATTTTTGCCTCAGACGCCTCACAGAAACTAAGGTAGTTTTTGTCTAGCGAGAGGTCAAAATCGTAGCAAGACTTTGATTCATAGGCCAGCTGCTGAGATGCGACTGCGTTTGCAGTTTTTGCCCGTGCGTTAAGTGTGATTGGGTAGCTGCCAACAACGCCTTTATCTGTGTTAACTGTAACTGTGACATACGCAGAATGGTTTGCATTCAACTGCAGGCCCGCATGCGACAGTGTTGCATATTTCGCGCCGGCTCCGGTTAAGGAAAGTGCGAGCGTTTCCGCATATCTGCCGGTGTTAGCGACATTAACCTGGAATTGTGTCTGCGTGTTTGCGCAGGAGTTCTTGCCCGCCTCTGCTGCAGTCATAGCGATTGAGTGACAGTTCGTGACATTAACTTTTGTTGAGTATGCCTTTTTGTTTGTTTGGCCAGTAACTAAAATATCGAGATTGTATGCACCCGCGCCCGCAGAGACTGGCGGCGTGACATAGAGATAAACTTCCTGCTTGCCACTTGCGGCGAGCGTGAAGCCAGCCGGCGCAGCAACCGCCCAGTGTGCCGCATCACCAGAGAGTGAGATTGTGTACGCGTCCGCAGTCGCTCCGGTGTTAGTTACAGTAAGAACGTAAAGCAACGTGTCGGTCGGGCAGGCGCTGGCCTGCGCGGCAGAAACATCCGCAGAAAACTCAGCCGCAGATGCGGTTGCCATTATGCTTGCTAGCAAAACGATGACTGTGGCCAGTTGTTTACCTTCCATCTTGAACCCCCAACTCGGACTTACAGTAATTAATTACTGTTCATTGGTACTGGCATGCGAGAACTGAGCTATTTAAATTGATTTGTGTTTTAAATTATACATATATTTGTATAGGAATTTGTATGTGCATCTTAGTTCCGCCAGTGGCAGCTTTCGGAAATATATTCTATCTAAAATGAACTTAAAAATTTTAAAATAAAAAACAAAACTAAAATAATAAATAAAAAAGTTTAGTAGTAAGCTTGTCCAGCTTGACCGCGCCTCATTGACCAGACTGCTGCTGCGATTGCAACAATTATGACCAATGCGACAAACGCTGCAACGAGTGCTTGGCTGGATAAACCAAGATTATTGCTAGCCGAAACAGGGACTGCTGCGCCATCTACTCGTACTGCGACATCGCTGGCTGAAACAACCTGCGAGCCAGCCTTGACAAACATAGTAAGCTCTTGCTCGCCGCGTTGTGTTGGCAGTAAATAAACATGTGCAGTCGCAGACTCGCCGGCCTGTAATGTTACCGTACTCGGATCCACTCTTGCGGCAGATGTCCAGTCACTTACGCCAGAAACCTGCAACGTGAATCTCTTCTCGGAATCCTCGTTGTTGCTTACTGACAGGTCAAGAACGTTGCCAGTACCAAATTTCAAAACCGGAAGCGGTGTTCTTGGTGCGATTGGCATAACTGCTATTGGCTTTGGCCTTGGTGCTGCCTCAACAGTTACGAGCTCTTTAGCAGTCGCGCTGAAGTCGCTGTTGCTGGCCGTAACTTTTACTGTGTAAATGCCAGCCTCTGCGTCTTTAGGTACGTTCAAAGTAATGTATGTCGCGAACTCATCTTCTTGGAACACTGTGTTTGTCAGCTTAATTGTTTGCGAGACGTCAAGCTCGGGTATCTCTACCTTTACTCGAACACCATCTTCAGCATTCTCTCCGTTATTCAACAGTCGGACGGCTACATCAAATGTGTTGCCAGCGGTTACAGTTTCCTGTGATAACACAACGCTTTTTATCCACGTTGAGTGTTCGGTCTGCTCGACTTCAAGATTGCCAGTCCACTGCTCGGAGACCGCTCTGCCCGTTGAAGACTTTGCTTCTGCAGCTAGTGCTAATGTGTAAAACCCCGGCTTCAAGTCATTAGGAACTGGTATTTGTAATTTTAGATGTTCCCGCTGTCCGCCTGCGGATATCTTGTTGAGCTTTAATTCAACAGTTGTGTCGTCTACGCCCAGCATTTCGCCAGTGACTTTGATGCTGTTTACATCTTTATCTGTGGCCAGTGTGAAATCCAGTGTTACTGTTTCGCCAGGAGTTACGGTGTCATCGTAGTCTGCATCGAATATATCCATAGCAACCTCTGCAGCTAGTGCAGGTGCTATGAGCAGTGATGCTAATACGAGTGCAACTGCTATTTTAGCAAATATTTTGTTATCCATCTTATTGTCCACCTCGTTTTATCACTCTGCTTTGCAGCGCTGGCCTGCGCGGTGGCGTAAGCGCGGTAGCAAGAATTGCGATTGTCACAACTATTGCTGCGGCGATTATTCCAACCGCGACCACTACGTTAACGTCAATCTGTGGTTGTCTTTGCGGCTGAGCGCCATTCGCTTGTGGTGATATTGTTACAGTACCAGTTGGAACTACAGAGACTACGCCCTGTTGGCTTGTTTCTCTTGGGCTTGGAGCAGCTTTTACATCAAGCACTAGTGTCTGTGTGTTTGATTCCCTGCTGTCACTAAATGTTACTGTTACCTGAACGAGCTGCTTGCCTGTCCTGGCATCTTTTGACAGGGTAAATGGAACAAATTGTGTTGATTCCTTACCTTGGTCAAGCTTGAATGTAGGGCTGAATGCCTGTACGCCGATTGCATCAGATTGCACTTTTACTTGTATATTTTCGTCGCGCTTACCGATGTTTGCAACGCTAAATCCGAGCTGCGTTGATTCGCCAGCCCTCATGCTGTCAGCTGAAAGCGCAGCATCTGTAAATACAACTTCGTGTTGTGCCCTTTCGACCTTTATGCTCTCCGTTCTTTGGCCTGCTACAGGTCCCCACTCTTCGCCTGTGTCAACATCTTCCCAAGTTAATTCCACAAATATTTGGTACGTTTTGTCTTTTGCGTCGATTGGAACCTGGAATGTCGCTGTGCCTGATTCCATGTCTTTTTTGTCAAGCCTGCCAAAGTCGATCTCTCGCTCGATATCTTCGCTGTTATCTAAACCACGCGCGATTACATTTGCTTTAACATTTTCTGCGTCCGCAGACCAGAGGTTCTTTACCTCTACTGTTACGTCAAATGTGCCTGCTGGCTTTGTCTTTTCAGCAGAGATGTCAAGTCGTTTTATTACAAGGCTTGGGGCAACTGTAACGTCAAATGATTGTGCATCCGACCCGCCATTGCCATCTGAAACAACCATAGTAACTGGGAATGTGCCTGATGTTTTTGGAACCCAGCTTACTATGTTGCCGTTGATTGTCATGCCAGTTGGCTTTTGCGTTAATGTGTAAGTTAATGTGTCGCCATCGGCATCACTTGCAACAACTTCGTATCTGTATGATTGTTCCAGAACTGCGGATGTGCTAGCCTCGGAAACTATAACCGGAGCCTGATTGCCGGCCGGCGGTACCGGTGCAGTTCTTACAGTTATTGTGAAGCTTGTAGTAGCAGTTGCGCCGTGGCTGTCAGTTGCTGTTACAGTAACATCGTGGTCGCCTGCATCCTGTGCAGTCGGAGTCCATTGTACATAGGATTGCTGTCCTGCTATAATAATCTGCATTCCCAACGCTTTACTTGCGTCATCTAAACTTAATGTTAAAGCGTCGCCCGCATCCTGATCGTTTGCGTTAACTGCAACACGGAGTTGCTGGCCAACTGTTGCGTCAGCATCGCCGACTGCTTGTATTGTTGGAGCATTGTTTGGCGTGCCCACAGTCATGTTCAGAATTTGTGTGTTGCTTCCGCCGTATCCATCCCGTAATGTAGTAGATATTTGGAAGACTCCAGAGTTCGTTGGCTGTCCGCTGATAACATTTGTCTGCGCGTTGAATGCCAGACCAGCTGGCAAGCCAGCGACAGTATATGCAAACACATATGCATTGTTTGCATCGCTTGCTACTAGAATGTTGTCTAAATCAAATAAGTAATTCGCGCCAACCGTTGCTGCCGGAAGATTTCCGTTCACTTGTAATGTTGGTGCTACGTTTACAAATACTTTTGTGCTTGCAGCGTTGAATCTGCCAGTGGTGTCTGTTGCCTTCGCGAATAAAGTATCTTCGTCGCCGTTAGGCAGCTTGCTTGGGTATGTGTACGCCCAAGTTTCTGTTACTGGTTGTGCCTTTCCGTTTAAGCCATAATTCATAGTATGTGATTTGTATGCAGCCGCAGCAGCGTCGTAGTATTGCAAGTCGAATAGCCTGATGTTTGCATTTGCAGTTGCTAGAGATGTGACAGTGAGTTGCTGTCCAACTTGAATAACACCTTCGCCATTCACTTGTAATGGCGCGTCTGTCGATATAACCACACTGTTAACAGTTGCCTGAGCGGCAGTCATTCCTGCTACAAGTGCGAATACTACAAACAACCAAATCGCGTTTTTCATTTTTTTCACCATTTTATTTCGCTGCTTCTCCTAGTGCGCCGTAAATCTCTTTGCTAGAGTCCAACCTCAAACTTGGTTGGCCTACCCTAGACAACAGCGTTTTTTCAGGAGTTACAAGCAAAGCGACTGGCTGGCCACCATATGTGATGCCATTGCTGAATTCGCCATCGCCTTGATTTCCATTTGTGAGTTGCTGAACGTCTTCACGTGTGAGCCAGCCTGCTGCAGCTAAACTGCCGGAGCCGCCCATCAATGCGTCTGCCCTATCGTAAAGGCTTAGCATTGTTTGCGCATTTGTGTATCGGATTGCAACCGGTTGTGATGCAGCTAGCTGGAGATCGCCTATTGTGCTATTTAGCGCGAGCAGCTGGCCCTGCATGCCTGTTACAGTTGCATTTAGTGTGCTGAGCCCGTTCATTCTTGCTTCCAAGTTGTCAACATCTCCTGCGTTTGCAGCAAGCGCTGCCTGTGCCGTAGTGAGCGAGTTGTTCAATTGCGTAACGTACTCCTTTGTAGTATTGTACTGCGCGCTTAAGCTATTCAAATTGCTCTGCAATTTTGCAAGTTGTGCTGAATCTAAGTTGCCTGTTTTTAGTAATTCCAGTTGTGCGCTCAGGTTGCTTGCAGTCGCGCTTGCGTCTTGCAGTTGGTATGCAATTGTGCCGTGGTCTTTACTATTTGTCAGTGTGTAATTCAACGCATTAACCATCGCCATAGTTGTGTTGAGGTCTGCCTGCTTAGCGTACAAGCTTAAGTGTGCGGTTAGATTTTTCTCAGTTACGTATTTGGCTAATGTTGCATTCAGCTGGTCTGGTGTTATCGCGCCAGATGCATTTAATGCTACGAGGCCATTGACTGTGTGTTCAAGATCGACGACTCTTGCGTGGTTTGCATCTAATGCGTGTCCTTGCGTTTCAAGTGCATGATCTTGTGCTATGTCGTGAGAACTGTTAAGTGCATAGGCTGCACCCCCACCAATTAAAGCTAGTGTAGCAGCAACTGCTGCGCCCTTGCCCCAGCTTCTTGCGTTGTCTGCAGATTTTTTTGCAGTACCTATTTCGTCGAATGCAGTTGTAATTCTACCCGGAGCTCTGCGTACGTCGCCGAGTGCAACTGGGTGTTCTGCTAAGTATGCGCTAATTAGGGCCTGTTGAGCATCAGTTTGGTCTGGGGTTGCATTTGGTGGTAACATATCTAACCCTAGTGCCAAACGTGCCTGTTCCCCTGCTGGGTGAGTGTCTTGTAAATAGACATTGAGTTTTGCGCCTGGAGTTGGTAATGGGCTGCCGGCGAGTAATAGTTTTCCGTCGTGTGCTACGCCGAGAACGCGCATACCAAATGACATTTCCTGCTCCATTACTCGCAGCGATTCATCTAATATTTGGTCAATCGTCGCGCCTGGTGCGACTGAGACTGGTTCTGGTGTGTATGCCTGTCTACCAAGTACCATAACATTGAGCGTGTATTGCATTAGAGCTGGAGCTGGAGCTGCTGGAGCTGGAGCTGCTGGAGCTGGAGCTGCTGGAGCTGGAGCTGCTGGAGCTTGAACTACTGGCGGAGCTGTAACCGGTGGCGCTGCCGCCGCCTGGTCAGCTTGCGCCATGATTAATTGTGCGGGAGGAACTGGCGGTGCTTGAACCGCCTGAACACCTACCGGTGCTACAGGTTGTGCGGCATCTTGTGCAGGTGGAGGAGCTTGCTGTTGCACTGCCGCATCTGGAGCTGCTTGAGCGCCTGGTAATTGTAATGGTGCTGTGCCTGGGCCGCCCTGGGGGGCTGCTGCCGGAGGTGCTTGTGCTGCTGCTTGTGCAGCTGGTTGTGCTTGAACTGCTTGTGGTGGTCGTCCTGCCATGTTATTATTTCACCTGAATTACCATTTCAGAGTAGCGAAAAGCTTTTAAGGCTTTCGTTAAGCCTTGATTTTTGGAATTTCTGTATTCTCTGGCATATTTGTTGGATTTAATTTGTTTACGCCAGTGTCTAGAGTGCCGGTGAAAGTTAGTTCCCACGGCATAATTGATACCTCACGCACGCCGGCCGGCCCAGTGATACAATCTAACACTATTGCGTTCATCGCGCGATAAAGATTTCTTGGTACTGGGATTTTTTGGTATTGTGTTGTTATCACTCCGTCCCTTGTGCTTGGCCTGCCAATAATCAAATCCGCTTCTTCAAAGCCAAGCGGCGCATAGTTCTGGCTGCCGGTTGCTCTTGGTTTGTAAATCAGGCCAACAAAAGTCGGGCGCAAACTAAAGCCAGTTTGTTTTTTGAAGTTATCAATTGCGTCAGCGATAAACGCTTTCGCCTTAGTATATTGCTCTGGCGTAACCGAGTAAACAAAACCATCTATTATACCGTTGCGCGTATCTGCAAGCAAGCCCAACTTTCTTTCGAGTGACTGGCTCTGCACACCTTCTTCTATCTGCTGAAGATTTTCGAGTGCGTGTGTTGCACGAATATAACGCTCACTTTCTTTTTTATTTGCATCGACCAATTCTTGTAGGTCTGTTTGATTAATATGAGTTGCTTTATCAGATAAGCTTGCGCTGGCATAATCAAACAAGCTCAGGTGATTAGCCATTCGTTCATCTAAATATTGCCTTGGATTTATTTTGCTATGGCCAGCACCGTCTTTGCCAAGTATTGCCTTGTCGTCGTCTGAAAGCTCTCGCAGATAAAGTACGCGCGCCAGCTCCACCCTCATAGCTTCCTGCCTCTGCAAGCCATCAAGATAATCCAATAACAAGAAGGACGCGGATAATTTTTCTGCTTCGTTTCTTACGGGCTTGCCTTGTCCGCAATCGTCAACAATTTTGTGCCAGTATCCTTTAAGTAGGCTTTGTAATTTTATATACGTTCTTACGGCGGCTTCACCCTGCGGGCTTTCTGCAGCCATCTGTGCAATTTTTGTTTTTCTGCTGAGGCTCTGTTGCAGGCCACCAATTTGTTCGCCGCGCCCTAATTGCTCTTTGAGTTCTAGTATGTGGCCCAACTGTGATTGTGATTCATTGGGCATATAATTTTCTGCAGATTCTATTACACCATTACTTACACCAAACATTTGTAGCAGCCAGGCAAGCCATGAAATCGGTGCGCGGCTTGCTATAGAATTATATGTTTTTGACAAGTTGCGTGTGAGCCAGCCTGTTGTTGTGTCCTCAACTTCTGGAATGGAATTAATTATCTCCTGCCTAAACTCTTTGTTTGACAAAGCCTTACAGGCTTGTTCTAATCCAGCCCTTTTGTTTGCGTACAAAATATGATTTTCGTTTTCAAGGACTGCAAGCCTGCCAAGAGTGGTATCAACAATCTGTTTCGGCTCGCTGCCAGCAATTGCAAGCAGGGATTCTAGGCCAATGTCGTTAGTGCCGCCTGAATATCTTTCTTCAAATGGCACGACTGGCTTTGCAGTTTCCAAATATCTTTCTGCGCCCGCAAGTGTGCTAGAATCAATTCCAAATACTGGAGAAATCTGCCCAAATGATTTTACTAAGCCCAATAATGCAAGCCTGCCGAGATCTGCCAGCCACGGGCCAGCATTGCCGGGGTGCTGGTAGCGGTAACCAAAGTTTTGCAATGCGCGCTGTAAATGTCCGGGCAACTTATCTGGCGGTAAATCTGAACTGGCAGTGATGTTGTCATTCGTATTTACCTTTGCTAATAATAATTTAGGCAGTGCCATTGTGTGGTTATCCAACCCGCCCGATTTCTCCAAGCCTTTGATGGTTAGCCTGCACTTGCAAGTGCCTATCTGCAGGAACAAAACGTGTTATTGCATCACCAAGTATGCGACTAATTTCTGCGGGCGTGTCTTTAAATGTGCGCTCGAGTAAAGCGACTGGCAGTGCGGATATAACATAAATCTCTCGGCCAAGTGCATCTACAGTTAGTTGCGGCACATCTAAAATGCGTGCGACTAATTCTGCAGCCCTTTCGATGCAGTCTGGCCTTGACTCTTCAAATGCATCTGCGAATTCATCTGCAGCGCGATTGAGTGCGTTTGCGCGCGTTGGTACAGCACCAGCGATTCTGCTTGTGAGCATTCGAATTGTTAGTGTGTAGGTAGTCATATTTTCATCTGGTGTAGATCCCTGCGGATCTGTGGCCCTGTGGTTCATTATGCGTGTTGCTGTAGCATACGCCCTGCGCGGACGTGCTACTGCTATTGCGTAAACTGCATTCGCACGCTCCGCAGTTGTTAATTTTGCTTGCAGTGCAGTAATATGTGAATCTTTTGCATCAATTATGCCCGCCAATGTAGTATTCTGATTTGCAAGTGTTGCTGCCCGGCTTGCCTCACTTCTTTCATCGTAAGCCTGACTCCATAATTTGTTAAATTTATCTAACAGAGCTTCAGGTAGTTTGTTTTCATCTGTGCGCGGCGCGCCAGCCCTATATGTGCCGGTTGTTCCATCGGGGAGTGTCACAAGTTCGTATAGCTCTCCACCCACAACTGCGCGGAATGTGCCGTCTTCTGCAAGATGGCACAAACCTTCGGCCTGCGTGCG
>CAZUEL010000014.1:0-13708 GCA_964619325.1 Candidatus Woesearchaeota archaeon
GCTTTGAGAGGTCCTGCTCGCTTTGTGTTAGTTCGACAATTTTCTTTTCGTCTTCGGTCGGCGCGCTCAGTAAAACACTAAACTTTTCCTCGCCGAGTTTTATCTCTTTTGTCTCCTCAAGTTTTTGCAAGATAATTTCCTCGCTGCGCGAGAAAAACATCAAATACGCGCCGAGTGAGATGAGCGCAGAAATCAGGCCGACAATCACGTGGCTCACTCCGAGAGACGATGCGACGCCCTGGCAGGCCATCGTCGGGTTGCAGCCGTATGCGATGGACTGCCTGCCCAAGTCAAAGATCGAGAACAGCGAGAGAGCCCCGACTACCGTGCCGAAACCCACGAGTAAAGCCCCAAACTTTCGGTTTTGCATTTATAACCAATAACATCAAAGTTTTTAAATCTTGGCTTTTGGCTTATGAAAATTTGTGCACGGGCGCATGCCTAAATTTCTCGAATCAGCTCGCCGCCCTTTTCTGCAGACTCTTCGATTGCACAACACACCCGCAGGGCGTACAACGCATCTTCAAATCGCACTGGAAATTCCGTGTTGTTTATAATGGTGTTGTAAGCTGCCTCCTGGACAAGCGCGATTTTATCAACCTTGTCGCCGGAAAGTATTGCCTGCCTGCTGCTATCGGTAACAAGGTCAAATCTTCGGTTTACCATATCTATCTGAAGTATGCCCCTCTCGCCGATTATTTCTGCTGTCCGCCTTGGATGGTGGGAAGTCCAGCTTGCCTGGAACGTTCCGGAGATAGACTCGAAGTTTGCAATGCCACAACCCCAGTCGCTCGGCGGCGCATTTTTTGGATTAACTTTCTTTTCTATTGCGGAAACAGACACAACTCTCTCGCCAAACAAGTAGCAGAGGTTGACAAAGTCGTGTATCAGGCAGTCCTTCAACACGTCATCGCCGGGGTTCCTGCCGGCCTGTAGCTCTGCTCGCTCCCTGTTGACGTGAAAGCCGTAAACCCTGCCGATTGCCCCGCTGCTGATGAGCTCTTTTGCTTTTTTAATGTAGGGGTCAAAGAAATCATTTTGCGCAACCATCAGCCTGACTCCATATCTTTTGGCGTTCTCGGCCATCGCCTCTGCCTGAGAAACTGTTGCATCAATTGGTTTTTCTGTTAGAATGTGGATGCCCCGCGACATTAAAGGTATGGAAACTTCTGCGTGCGTTCCGGCAGGCGTGCAAATTATGGCAAGCTGCGGCCGCTTTGAAATAAATTCATCAATTGTTTTTATGGCAAGGTGGCGCAACTCTGGCTCAACATTTTCCGGGTGGCTGGTTTTTATTGCCGCCAGCTTAAAATGCTTCGGGTCGGCGAGCATTGCGTTTTTGTGTACCTGGCCAATGTGCCCGTAGCCCACAATGCCAACGCGTAGCGCCATGTGTGTTAAGGCAAGAAAACACTTAAATATCTTCCTTTATTGGCAGTTGCTCAAATAATATTGTTTTTTAACCAAAAATAAGTTCTTTTTAACCCCGTCTTTAAATCTACATTTGGCGTATAGCCCAACTCACTTTTTATTTTTGTCAGGTCTGGGCATCTTCTCGTAGGCTCATCCTGCGGGTATGAGTCTGGATACTGTATCTGCGTAACGGGCACCTTGCCTTCAAAAACTGCCTCTGATATTGTCTTTGCCAGCACATTCATATTTACTTCTTCGCTGTTATTACCAACATTGTAAACCTCGCCGCTCCGTCCGGAAAGCAGGACTTTGAAAAAACCGATTATTGCATCGGCAACATAACAAAAAGACCTTGTTTGTTTCCCGTGGCTGTGGATTGTCAGCGGTTGGCCCTGCAAGCCCTGCGCAAGGAATTTTGGTATTACCCGAAAATCTTTAGTAGACATCCCGGGCCCGTATATATTAAACGGCCGGACAATTTTTACTGGAATGTTGTGCACTTGTTGGTACGCCACACATAGTGCCTCGCCCAAACGTTTTGATTCATCATAGCAGGACCGCGGCCCGATTGATGAGACGTGCCCTTTGTATGTTTCCGGCGTTGGCACAAATCGCGGATCCGGGTCGCCGTAAATCTCGCTGGAGCTGAAGTAGAGCAGGCCCTTAACTTTCTTCACCCGGGCTAGTTCGAGGATGTGCTTCAGGCCGAATACAGTGCCTTCTATTGTTTCTATTGGGAATTTTTTATAGTAGGTTGGTGAGGCGATGCCGACCGCGCTGATAACGTAATCAATCTGTTCTTCAAGCACCAGCGGCGTTCTTATGTCGTGCTCGATAAATTTTATGTACCCACTTTCAATTTCGCGTACGAGATTCTTTTTCTTTGAGCCGGTCATGTGGTTGTCTATTGAAATAACTTTGCAAGGCCGAGCAAACAAATTCTTGTTTAGGAAATCTATGGCCGTCACGATGTAGCTGCCAATAAAGCCGGAACCGCCCGTAATAAGAAGGGTTTTGCCTTCAAGCATCTTTGCTTCTTGTGCGATGCCCTCTGCAATTGCGAATAAATCTTGGCTAACCACATCCGTCACGATTTGTGGCCGCGGCACAGGAATTATGAATTTGTACTTTTGCATCTTGCGCATTATGGGGTTTGCAAAGTTCCATGCTAAAATCAAGATGTAATCTGGCGGATTTTTTTGCAGTTCTTCCGAGCTCACAACTGGAATCCCGCTGCCTGGCGCAAACAGGCCCTGTTTCAGCGGGCTGTCATCTACTATATACTCCAGAATATCAGTTCCAAGCCCAAAATAATTCAGCAGTGTGTTTGCCTTTGCTGCGGCACCATAGCCACAAATGCGGTTCCCATCGGCCTTTAACCCGCGCAACAATTTAGTCAGCTGCTGCTTGTTCTCATCAATCCTAGTGGCAAATTCAGAATATATTTTGAGTGAATCAAGCCCTTTGCCCAGCTCGCGCGCAATAAATTCTTGCACAGAGGCTTGAACTGGTCGTTTGCCCTCCAGCTTCTGCGCGAAAACCCGTATCGAACCGCCGTGCGTGTCCGTCTTCTCAACATCAAACACCCGCAGGCTGAGCCTGCTAAGCAAGTCGTTTATGGTTTTTACTGAGAAGTACGAGAGATGTTCGTGATAAATTGTGTCAAACAAATTTTTCTCAAGCAAGTCCAATAAATAATACGCTTCTATTATGAAAACGCCGTCGTCCGCAAGCAATTCGCGGATGCCTGCGGCAACATTATCTAAGTTATCTATGTGCGGAAATACGCTTGTCGCAGTAATTACCTGGGCTTTTCCTTTCAAACTTGCAATTTCTTGGGCAACCCCGGGCGAGAAAAATTTTGTTATTGTTTCTACCCCGTTTTTTCTCGCGATTTCAGCAATATTTTCCGCTGGGTCTATGCCAATGACGCGCATGCCTTTTTCCTTGAAGGGCCTGAGCAGTATGCCGTCGTTGCTTCCGATATCCACTATTAAAGAATCCTGCTGCAAGCCAAGCCTTTTGCAAACTGTTTCTGCCAGCTCCTTAAAATGTGCAACAAAGGTTGGCGAAGTTGAAGATGCATAAGGGTAATTTTTGAACAAAACTTCGGGCGAAACAACGTCTGCTATCTGTACAAAGCTGCAGCTGGCGCAGAAAAGCAAATCAAGCGGGAATTTCAGCTCAGGCTTGCTTAATTCATCTTTCCTCAGGAACGCGTTCGCTGGCGGCTGGTCGCCAAGGGAAAGTATCTTGTGCAAATTGCTGCCATTGCAAACCCTACAGCTTGTTCTTTTCTTGGAAAGTTCGATTTGCATCTTAAATTAATTTCACGCGTACCGTGTCTGCCTCGTAGTTTTCCTGAGCTCTTGATTCGGTTGCAAACGCGATGAAAACAGACTCTTCGGTAAAATGCATCGCGTGCACTGCCATCGGCGGCGTGTAAATCATATCTCCCGCTTCGACCAGCGCGGCCTGCCGTTTATCCGGCTGGCCGACCGGCTCTTCAAGATAGTCCATCCTGCCGGAAATCAGGTAGCAGTAGTGCGAGTCTTTCTGGTGATAGTGATTTGCCCGAATTGCGCCCTTCTTGCAGGTAATTAACAAGATGCTCTTAATAATAGTCTTGCCATCGTCAAGTATTTTTGTAATTGCGCCGCGGTCGTCGATGAACTCCGGCATTATTTTTTTGAACAGCTTTATTTTCCCACACCCAACAAAACTTATCAAGGCAAATCTTATAAGTATTTCGCTAGCCGTCGAAAAATCTGTTTTTAACCAGGTACCACAGGCTTGCCAGCCCATCCTTCACTCCGATTTTCTTGCCCTGTGCGTAGCTGCGATGCTCGAAGTGTATTGGGACTTCGGTGAAAACCTTGCCTGCCTTTCGTAGTTTTAAAATCAGCTCCAGGTCAAAAACAAATCTATCCTCTTTTAATTCTAGCTCTCTTAAGTCTTTGAGGCGCATCACTTTGTAACAAGGGTATATGTCCGTCAGATTATCGCGGTATAGTACGTTCCAGACAATGCGGAGAAGCAGGTTACCGATATAATTTGCGAGGATTACATTTTTGTTTTTGCCAAAGAAGTGTTGTTTTCTGCCCTTGAACCGTGTGCCGATTACGACATCGGAAAGGCCGGATTCTAGGATTGGCAGCATGTACTTAAAATCTGTGGGTTTATACTCTAAGTCTGCGTCGTGGAAAACGACATACTCTCCCGTGGCCTGCTTGATGCCCTCTTTCAGTGCGCCGCCCTTGCCGCGGTTTTTTGGCAGCAGGATTTTTTTAATGCCGTCGATTTCGTTTATTATATTGGCAGTTCCATCGGCTGAGCCGTCATCAACGGCAATTATTTCCTTGTCAAAATTTCCGATGTCTGCGAACTTTGTTTCCTCGATGGCCTGCCGGACCGTATTTTTTTCGTTGTAGGCGGGCATTACTATTGTGAGTTTTTTTCTTAGTAGGAGTGGATTCATGCAAAACAGCCTACAAAAAGAAATAAAAACCTTTCCAAGCGGGCCCGGAGGGATTTTCACCAAGACCCAAGGGGCTCTGCCCCTTAGTTCTTGGGCACTGCCCAAACCCCGGATGGCATCTGCGATGCCATGAACCGATGTTTTCGGCAATACCTATTTTTGAACCCTCGACTTGCAGCTCTCGGAACCGCGAGAGGGTTTTGCCCCCTCCCAGTTTGACGCTCCTCCTGACCTCCCCCAGTGCGATCTTCGATCGCACGAAAGGCAGAGGGCATCTCATGCGGCCTAAAAGGCTGCCACTCTCTTTGGCTCAGCCAAAGAACTGACAAACTGCCAGGTTTGGCTGGTAACCAAGCTGAGTTACGGGCCCGCATAGGAACTCTTGCAATTTCAGTTTAAAAAACTTCAGGACAAGCTTTAAAAATACCACAAACACTTCAAAATCATGGGACGAATTCGAGCAGGCTTCGTGAAACGCGCTGCAGGCAAGCTGATGAAACTGCAAGGCGTTAAGTTCAGCACGAAGTTCAGCGACAACAAGAAGCTAGTAACGGCTGTTGCAGAGGTTCCGACAAAGAAATTCCGCAATCTGATAGCCGGTTTCATCACTAAGAACATCAAGAAGACAAAAGAGTAAATACAAATCAAAGCTGTTGCTTTGATAGTCTTTCGTATGCACAAAAATTAATCAATTAGGCAAAGACCAACCGATTACACAGTCATGGCCGACAACAGGACAAACACCGTTTTTATTGGCGAGAAGCCCGTCATGAGTTATGTCACCGCAGTTATTATGCAATTCACCCAGCCCGGCGTGCCGAGCGTGATAATCAAGAGCCGCGGAAGGTTCATCTCCCGCGCCGTGGACGTGGCGCAGGTCGCGCTAAACAGATTCCTGAAAGAGCAAGCAACGCATGAAATCAGAATCGGCTCGGAAGACTTTGTAAACAAAGAGGGAAAGCAGGTCCGCGTGTCTACAATAGAAATAGAATTAAAGAAGAAAGGAAATTAGATGGTAGACTATAATATGTTGCTAGATATTATTGAAAATCCGATAACAATTTTTGGATTGGTTTGGTTAGTTGGAGATTATGTTTTGTATCGCGGTTATCGAGCGGGATTTTTCGCGCAGCAACCAAGAGATATTGGTGTGTTGGGTCCATTTACTTTATTTTTTAGGATGCGTCTGGAAAGAGAACTTGGTCCGTCAGTTATGGCACCAAGAGAAGAATAATTATAAAACAACTCCGAACCCAATTAAGTGCCACCTTGACTGCACCTGCCGAGCAATCGCAACCTTGTCACCCTTCTGCGCCACGACTGGCCGTTTCAGCGAGAGCTTGAGCGACTTGCCGGCACTTTGAATAATGCCGACAGTTGTGGCGGTGCCGATGGACAGCATGAGCGGCTCGTACTGCTTGAACGCCTCGATTTTTAATTTTTCCTTTGTCCCAATTACGTAATCGAATAAAGAAATTTTTAAGTCCAGCTTCTCGACCGCGGCTGGCACCTTGCCGGCCAGCCCGACGACCGCACCGACAAATGCATCCTGTTTTGTAGTTGCGGGATCAAGTGTTGTTGAGAATGCGACCGAGCCGCCCGGCCCCTTCTCTTTTACTAGCTGGTTGCCTGCAGAGATCCCAGTGATTGTTGTTAAAACTGTTCGCCACTCCACTTGCCCACCCTTTTTCTCAAATCTTATTCCGGGTTTCAATTCGATTTTATCGCCGACCTTGAACTTTCCTGAGAGTATCGCGCCGCCCAAAACCCCGCCAACCAGCTTCTCAATCTCTGCGCCCGGCTTGTTGATGTCAAAGCTTCGCGCAACAAGCATGCGCGACTCCTCAGAAGCAGAACGTTTCGGTGTTGGTATGAACTCCTGCAGCGCCTCAGCCAAAATGTCCATGTTTGCGCCTCGCTGGCCAGATATTGGGATAATTGGAACCTCAAAGCCTAATGTATCTTTCACGAATTTTTTAATCTGCACGTAATTTTCTTTTGCCATATCTTTTGTAACTGTGTCGATTTTATTTTGCACAACAATTATATTTTTTATGCCCAACACTTTCAGCGCCATTAGGTGCTCCGCGGTCTGCGGCTGTGGCACCTGCTCGTTTGCAGCTATAACTAAAATTGCGCCGTCAATGATCGCTGCGCCGGCCAGCATGACTGCCATCAGTGTCTCGTGGCCAGGGGCATCAACAACCGAGAATGCCCTGAGTGCAGTAGTTTTGGATTTGCATGTGGGGCAGGCTTCGCCGAAAACAAATTTGTTGCATTTCGCGCATTTTGCAATCACGCTGTCCGCATAACCTAAGCGGATCGTGATGCCGCGTTTCAGCTCCTCGGAGTGCTGCATCGTCCACTTACCTGTGATCGCCCTGACGAGCGTGGTCTTGCCGTGGTCTACGTGGCCTGCAACGCCAATGTTTATTTCGGGGAGTAATTTTTCAGTCATAATTCATCTAGAAACAAATCAATTTAAAAAATAGCATATATATAGATTTATATGTGCTACTCAAACCGCACCTGGCGCGATATCGGGCCAAGTCTTTTGCAATACTGTGGCAATGTGCGCTGCTCCAACCTAAATTCGCTGGTAACACTTAAGCCAGAAAATCCATCATTTGCGATTAGTGTGTACTCGTTCGGGCCTTTGCAAGAGTAGCGTAATCCGGTCCTCGTTCTGCGTATGTGTGCGGCCATATTTTGTGTAAATATGCCGTGGCTTGTTGCGATATCCGTCAAAAGTTGCCGTATCCAATAACTGCGCCAGCTGGCCGGCGTGATTTTACCCGCCTTGCCTGCAACACTGGCTAAATATTGTTTAATTTTTTCATATGTTTGTTGCGCGGCAGGAATATCTGGCACTTCGCTTTTTCTAAGGTTGGCGCGCAGGGATGTTACTCTGTTCACCGACACTTTGGACTCCGGGCTAAGCAGTTCTGTCGTATAAGCCGGTCTAAAATATAGTCTCGCAGCAAACACACCGGGGATTCTGGCGTGAATTTCATAATGTGACTTACTTGAAGTTGGATTGTGTATAAGTACTGTATTGCTTGCAGCTGTACCACTAAGAATATCGCTTAAATCGCCTGCAACATCGCGTACTAATTTATCCAACGGCACGTGATTTGATACCACGCCAAACGCACGACCATAACTTATTTAAACTTATTCTGGTTGATATAAGTGGTGTGAGAATGAAAATCGAGATGAAACTCTTTGCAGTACTGGGGATCTTGTTATTAATCCCGCTAGCCGCCGCTCACGAAGCGGATACTCCCAAGACAACGCCGGACCATGTTTTCTATGGGATCTCGGTTGCGATAGACAAATTATCTCTGGCACTCACGTCCGACAGGCACGCAAAGGCTAGCAAGGGCCTGGCTATCGCACACGAACGCCTGCTAGAAATCAGGGCGATGCGCGAGGCTGGCAAGCTGGACAAGGCGCAAAAGTCCGCGGACAATTACGCGCAAACGATGGACGTTGTTGCAACAGCGATCGAACAGTCCCCAGAGAGCGAGACGCCGGAGAAATCCGCGGAGGCGATTGGCGAAACCGAGGCAGAGCTTTCGGAGGTGGAGGACAGCGCGGGCGATGTTACCAACGCCTTGAACGCAGACTTGGATGTTGATGGCGAGCTGGCGGACGCACAGAAGGCAAGAATCGCAAAAATAAATGAAAAAATTACAAAACACCAAAAAGCGATTGCACAGCTCGAAGAGAAGAAATCGAAATTGGGAAACAAGTTGTTTGGCGAGAAATTAAAAGAGACCGAAGAAAAGAGTGCAAAGCTTGCTGAGCGCGAGGCAAAGGCGAGCGCGGAAATCACTGCTGCAGAAGGCGCAATTACTGCAGCAACACCAGTTGCTGACAATCTTGTGCAGGGTACGAAACTACTGGCCAACACAAACAGCCACCTCACTAAGGCAAAGGACGCACTCGCAGCCAAGAAGTACAGTGAGGCGTATGGGCAGGCCAACGCAGCATTCCACATTGCAACAGCGATGGTGAAACGTTCGGAGCAGCTGGCAAAGAAGGCAGAGAAAGAAGCGGCAGATATAGCTATTACAGACAGAGAAAAGCATGAACCCTCCAGCGAGTCGCCTAAAGGCGTGGCTGTCGATGAAGACAAAACTATGCGTTCCAATAAAAGTGGTGATTCTGTAAAAGGCAATAGGGGCGTTGGCCGGGAAGATAAAAACACTCCTGAGAAGGTAAGCTCTGGCAGTGGGTACTAATTAGGGTGCCAGAAATTGGCATATATATGGATTTATATATTGTTTTTGCACTAAAATCTACTTCGCAGCTGTGACCTTCAGTCTCTTTTCCTTAGATTTAGGTCTCCACGCGCGCTGGCCACACCGCGGGCAGGCAATCAATCCGTCTCTTAGTTTTTTAGCATCCCCTCTGACTTTCTTCTTGCACCTGCGGCAGATCCACGCGCGGCCAAACAGGCGTGCAATTGCTTCTGGGATTTTACTTTGAGCCATTTTAGTTTGTTTGTAGTTCAGTTCCTTATAATTCGTTTAAAAAGGTTTCTAACTATGAGTCCCAATCAAATCTCTGAAGCCAACCGACGGGATCATGTGCGTTATTTTCGTCGGAGCCAATACACAATAAATCAGTTAAATCTTGCTTTGAGAATTTTTGTGATAGTTCTTGAACTAATTTAGCACGGGCTTCAACAACCCTTGCTTGCGCATCATAAAATGACTTTCGTACATCTGCAATTGCTTGAATGTGCGCCCCATACGCCCAGGCAATGGAAGCTACTACACCAACTATCGCGGCGCCCCACGTAACCGTCTCGACAATAGTGGTATAATCGCTCAGGGTATATCTTCTAAGAATAAGATTATGAACTTTTCTATGCACTCTTAACCTGTTAATATTTCACGCGGCAGCCAGCAAATTTTTTATGTGTACTGCTGACAGCGAGTCAATCGGAATTCTTTTGCTGGCATCCAGCAATTCTATGCCAAGAATGTTTTCTTTCTCATCTAAATCAATGATTGTAAAGTCATCTACTTTCTTGTTTTTGGCGAACTTTCCTACCCTGAATTCAATATACATAGCATCTGCTTTTTTGTCGTATGTTATTTCCATTTTATAACCAATAGACTGTTATTATGTTTATATACCTTTCTGTGTGTTCATAGACTATTTCAATAGTTCCGCGCACAATGGTTTTCTGCGCGTAAAATTTGCCATGCTTCTTAATTGTTTTATTAGGAAATTTTATGGCTTCAATAATTTCCTGTTCAGTTAGATTTCTTTTTGTAATTCTGTATTTAGCATGATTTGTAAAAATATATTCCATCACGCACTCTTTACTTGTTTAATCACTTTCTGGTCCATGATTTCCCAGAACGTAACCTCTGCATTTGGCTGGACCTTGCCCTTGAACTCTTCTGGCACGGTTGCGTCAAACGTTTCGTAGGTTGTCATGTCCATGAGCTGCGCCTTGTCCCCTGTTACGGATAGGACTTGCCCTACTTTTTTCTCAATGATTGGCACATCAATAGCATCGTGGCTTGTGTAAATGCCCATGTGTTTTGAGCCGGTGAGAATGTCCATGCCTGTCACTCTGTACTTTGCGTGCCCGTGCTTGCCAGGCGCGCTCCAGTCCATGTTAACGATTTCGCAAGGCCGACCCTCCATCATAATATATCTGCCGACCTTCAAAGCAGAAATTTCCTCGTGTCTGACTTCCATAACAGCAGTCAGGATTTGGCGCATTTAAAAATTGGTATTGAAATAAAGTTACTGAAGCGCATATCGTAATATAACCCAAATCACTATTTGGGAATTCTAAGCTACTGCGTATCTTAGAATAAATCTAAACTGTGGCTTAGATAATCTTCCGCTACGCTACGGCGTAGCGCAAGATCGCTCCGACCATGCCAATCCCCTTGAGCTGCTCGCCGACATCGCGGGAGATGATGTGAACCTCCCCGCCAGCCAGCTCTACTTTGTCCATCAGCTCCTCGGTTTTTTCTTCAGGGAAATCTTCGTGTATTAGCAAAATGGCGATTGCGTTCATGTCTGCGGCTTTACGGACTGCGTCTTCGCCGTACGCGACCATGTTCCTGCGCGAGCCGAGGAACATCAGGAAGTTGTCCAGCGCTTTTTTCTCCTTTGTTCCCTGTTCTTTCTCCAAAATATCCGCAGATCTTTCTACTAATTCCTTTAGGCCGAAGTCGCCGGTGTAGCCGACCGCTTTCACCGCGAGAATTTTTTTCTTGATGTCTGTGCGCAAAAACTCGCCTGTGACGAGGTCTTCTTTAGTGGGCCCTGGCCCGCCAACCAGCAGGCCATCGATTTTTATTTCTGTAAATGCCTTGTTCACTGCTGCGCCAACCTTTTTGTAAAAATCATTTGCCATTCCTTCTATGACTCGCGCCATGCGGCCTGCGGACTGGCCTCCAACCTTGAACTTTCCAGGAACCATCGAGTCCATGTGCACGAGTGATTCGATTGCCCTGCCTTTCAGCAGTGCGATGTTTGCCTCGCGGCGGTCCATCACGACAAGCCCGTAGACAGATTTCACATCAAGCTGTTCCTGCAGCGGCTCGATGAAGAATTGTTGGTCGCATTTGTATAATTTTACTTTTATCGGCTCTGGCGGTTCGATGCTCCACACCTGAAACTCCTGCTGGCCCTCCCGCTCGGCAACATTCCCGCAGAACAAGGCAAGCCCGTTCTCTGGCGTCCGCTTGTAAAGGCGCAGGTGTTGTATCATTTTCTCCAGCGCGCCAGTCACGTTCTTCCGCGTGCCAGCAGATTTTATGTTTCTTGCTGTGCCTGCCTCGGTGGACAGTTGATTGATGATGAGTTGGGAATCATAGCCTTGCGGGATGTAAACTGAGATGAGTTCGGTATGCCTTGCCCTTCGCTTTGAGAGATCCCGGACTAGCTTTCTTAATTTGAACTTGAGTTTTTGCTTTTGTTTATCTGCGTCATCCATACAATTAAAAGAAATGGGGTTTGTTTAAAAGGCTATTGCGAATCTGCAATCGCAGCCAGCCGCTCGTTCGGAATGAAAGTTCGTTTGTAATTTGCAGCCAGCTGGCCACACCCAAGCTTTTTTGGGCTCATCGGGCCGAATGTGTAAACTGATTTCAAGCCAAGGCTGCGGGCGTAAATCGCAAGGTTGTCGAGCTCTTGTTTACTTAATGTTGCTAAATTATTTTTCTGCCCAATAGCAGTAGGATTTAGACAGGACAGTTTTAAATCAAAATTGCTGCCAAACCTTTCTTTTATTAGGTTTATTATTTTTGCTAAATCTTCTTTTGTGCTATTGTAGCCTTTCATCCCGACATAATTAAATTTTATATTGCATTCTGGCCTGCGCTGCGAAAATTCTTTTAATGCGGCGAGAGCCGCAGGCAAATCATAGTGCTTCATTCCGGCAAATAAGTATCTCAAATTTTTTTCATCCCAGTGCGGGATGCTGAACTGCAAAGAGCGCCAGGGTGCGCTGCTTTCAGCAAATTTCGCTATTGCATTTGGTACGGCACCCATTGTTGACATCTTGAAACCAATTTCTGGGCAAAGATTGTGCACAATTTCAGATGCCCCAATAATCTGGTCTGGCATGAGTGTTGGCTCGCCAATGCCAGCATAGAATACGTCTCTTCGGACAGAATAATTCGCGGCATAATTCTGTTCGTAATCGCATATTAAATTAGTTATTTGGCCCACGATTTCTTCTTTGTTCAGCGATGTTATTGGGTAGAGCCCGCCAGACGCGCAGAAGAGGCAGCCAATCGCACAGCCATAAGATGCAGAAGGTTCAAAGGCAACATTTACAACAGCATTATTTTCGTTTAAATGTGCGTAGTGTGCGCACTCTATAATCTGATTTGTTCTTGTTACATTTAGGACAAATCTTTTTGCACGCTGTGCCTGCCAATCCGGGCCGGCAAAAAAATATTCGTCCTCAATAATATCTTTGACCTCAAAACCCGCGTCGCTCCAAACCATAAATAAATGAAACAGTGAACAATTATAAATTTATCTGTTTTGGAGAATGTTTTGTTTAAACTATGATTGGCAGGCTACAAATATTTTTATACGTGAATTTTATCGCTGCTTGATTGGAGGTGTTGTGTGGGTGATCCAGTAAAGCCACAAATAACTGAGGCGCACCCAGGCATGCCGAACTTTAGATTGTTTGCTACGCATACATGGGATTCTATTGAAAATTGGCTGCGACAAGTACCAATTAGTGTCGATGTAAAAACAAATCCCGATAACCCTGATTTATGGAGAAGGCCGTACAAAGATGCCACCATAACTTTAGAGCACAGATCACTTGCGTGGATTGTTGAGCGGACGAGGCCGACTGCGCTTTATGCGTTGAGAGAGCGCCTACCGCTTATGGATGCTTATTTAGGTGTAATGTGGTATCGTTTTGGTATAGACATATTCCAACCAACATTAGGCTGCGCCGGCGTAGACGTACAGAACTTGCAGCTTGTAAAATCTGGCGATGATGGTGTCAGGCGAACAATGCCGCCATTGATAGAAGTTTCAGTTAGAAATCGGGAAGGCCCTTTGGTCATCGATGGGCTCCACAGAATACTACACAGAATGGATATTGCAAGGCAACAGGCGAAGGTTTCAAGCCAAGGTATTTTTGATTATGCAAAGACAGCTACGCAAGATATGCTGGGCGTAATAATAATATCTGGCGTGCAGAATGACGAGCAAGAAGGACATACGCCGTTGGTTCCGTTGCCGGTGGATTGGTCGGATGTGCGATTTCATGACGCGCTGCCGAAAGATGAGGCGCTTAAACGGCGT
>CAZUEL010000014.1:13718-20987 GCA_964619325.1 Candidatus Woesearchaeota archaeon
GGCATGCCAGATACGCCCGAAAATAGGAAAACATTCAGATATGATTTATTCAGACACTTTGTAGATATGGGTGGGCGGCGTAGAGTTGATATTCAGTTAGCTAGATCACTAAGTGCGGATGTCACCGGTGTCCCTATGCCAGATAGGCCAAAGGCTTAGGCAGGACTTAGAACCCCGCAATCCACCAGAGCCTGCTCAACTGCGCTGAGGTTCGCCTGTCTCTCTTGCTCCGTATCGCCCTTGGTGAAATCAAATTTATGCACAACCTTTGGTGTCAAGTCTCCCGGCAGGCCTAGCGAGCTTGGCATTCCCTTATACAGTTTAACTTGCTGCGTAACACTTTCCAAGGAAGTATATCTGCCCTTGTCTCCGGTTGCCTGTATGCGGCCCAAGATTGTTGCAGGGTTAGCATAAATCACTATGAGCACATCTGGCACGACAACTTGCGCCTCGCGGGCCAGCCTAACAAGTGTCTCAAGGCCGGCTGCCCTGTTTGTGACAAAACTTGATAGGTAACTTCGGTCTGCAAGCACTGTTCTTCCGGACTCCAAGTGTGCGCGAATTCCCGTGCAAATTGAGTGGCGGTTGAGCATAAACAGCTCGCCCCTGAGCGCCTCCAAGTTGGGCCAAGAGTTGGTACTTGATACCCAATTTTTAAGAAGTGCAATTTCGCCTTCTGTCGCTGGAGCAGGAACCAAGTTACCAACATAGCTCTCAGTTTCTGGCCTGCCCCACTCCCCACCTTTATGCCGCGTGCTTTGCAAAATAACGCCGGAGGGGCTATTCCAATCCGGCTCTTTTACATAAACAGGATTAGGAATTTTTGTTTTCAAAAAATCTACGACGGAGGATTTACCGGACTTGTTCGGCCCTTCAATAACTACGTATCGGCCTAGATGGATAGCAATCCCTCCAATTGTGTTCTCCAATTACTCCAGTGCATGAGGCGCCTGCCGGGCACTTGTTGGTTATACACCCTGTCATAAATTACGCGACTCCACTGGGGAGCGCGCTTACCGGTTATCTCTCCGGGATTATCGTCTATCAAAACATCGCCAACCACTAAAGTCTTGTCCTTGGAAACAATTATTCGGTGCTTTGCCCAGTCTTCTCCAAGGTATTGCGCAACCCACTGGTATTTTTCTGGAACATTTGGCAGTGGCTGTGAGAGTGGCGCGGTGCAGATGAAAACTTCATTGCCAGCGGCGAGCATCTCCTGCAGCGCCTGGACTGCACCATCCCGTGGAGGCAGGCCAGCAATAAATCCATCTGCGCCGATGATTGCACGAACATCTGTTTTATAGGGGTTGTAGACTGTTTCATCATCGACTTTGAATGTGCGCCTTCCTGTTTGTTGAACGTACGGCCTGTCAGGGAATAGCTGTCTCCAACGTCTCAAAAAGCCTTCATCAAAATCTGCAATAGTATTATCAAAATCCACTAATACGACTAACATAAACTCGACATTCCGCAAGAATTAAAAAGTTTTTGTAGGCAAAAGAAAACAAATGCTTAAATTCCATTTAAACTTAGCAAAATTATGACAAACATACTTCTTGCTGGCATTGTTGGTGTTGGCAAATCAAGCCTGGTTGATGCGACGCAGAGAATCTGCGCAGGCTTGGAAGAACGTTTTGTGAGTGTTTCTGTTGGCGATATGATGCGAGAAAGTGCACGCTTCGCAGGTCTTGACGAAGAAAGGTTGTTGCACGCTCCGCACGCGACACAACACGCAATACTCAGCGGCGGTGTTTTAGATAGAACTGCGATAGAAATACTCGAACGCGAAAGTGGGAGAAAAGATTCTCACTTTATAATCGATGCGCCACTAACACTTTCAATGACGGGCGGGGTCATAATGCGCACAATAGACCTTGATATGAGGCCGCTTAAAATAATTGGGCGTAACATTGACTATGTTGTTGTGGTTATAGATGATCCGCGCAGGACTGCAGAAAGGCTGGCCGGAAGCCAGTATACTGGTGATATTTCAGATGTTCTTACGTGGACATCAGCGGAAATTATGCGCGCCGAAGATTTGGCAGGCCGCTGCACGCCAGGTAGGCCACCATTAATTTTGCCGTATGATAGTTCAAGAACATCTTTAGCAAAATTGCTGCTGGACAAAACTCCAAATGTAATTTATCCAATTAGGCCAATTAGCGCAGTTGTTAAGCTTGAAAAATCTGAAGTTGAAGCAGATAGGGCTAAGGCCGCAGAGGCCCGCAGACTTATCGTAGGCTCAGATGATTTATTGCAGAGGTGCGGCATCATAACAAGTCCAATAGAAGTTGTTGGCTATGGGCCTTCGCAGGCGGAACTCGAGCATACTATTTACAGGGATTTCCGGTTTGTCAATCAGGCTAATGCGATAGTTGGACACTATCCGTTTGGCCTTGGTTCTGTGGGTGGTGATATGGAGTTTGCAGAAGCTTACAGGCTTGCCAAGCTAGCTGCTATGATAAATCCTGCGCCCAATATGCACCCATTTGGTCACGGCAGAATACCGTTTATGTTTCAAGACCTTGAACAGTTTAGGGCTGCACTTGAGAGCGGCGACCAAAAATATGCGCCGCTCAAACGCTTTACCGCTGCGGATGGAAAAACGCCAAAATACGCGCGCATAGAAGATATAGCTAGGCGAGTAGCGTAACCTTCAATTCACCCTTCTTAATTTCTAAATTCTTAACTCGCATCGTCCCCCTAATCTCGCCCGCAATCTCTTTTAGCTTGTCAGCCTTCGGGTGGTACAACATGAGCAAGTCAACTTCTGCGCCAAGGCTCAGCTTGTTATCTGCTTTCCATTTTCTGATTTCAGAAATGGCTTCAACTGCAAGATTGCCAAGCTCAATCGCCTTTTTGTCAACCGCAGCGGCCATTGGCAGCTGTGATAAATGTATTGATTGTACTCCATCCGTCTTTGCAAACATCTCCTGATAAATTTCCTCGGTGATGTGCGGGATGAACGGCGCGAATAATTTCAGGAGCGCGGACAAGCAGGCACCCAGGGTGGCCTGCGCCTCTTGTTTTGCTTTCGCATCTGCTCCGTAAATCCTTGGCTTAATCATTTCTAAATAGAAATCGCAGAACTCATGCCAGAAGAACTGCTCCAGCTCTCGCCTTGCCGGCACTGCGGCATAATTGTCAAAACTATTTTCGTAAGTTTTTATAACTTCCGAGAGCCGCGATAGAATCCACCTGTCGGTGATGTTTAAGCTGGCAACCGCCTTTGCTGTTAGCAGGTGTGGCTCTGCAAACCGCGCAACATTCCACAGTTTTATCAGAAGTTTCTGCCCGTGCACGATCTCTTTCTCCTGGAACGGTGCGTCCTCGCCAATGTTTACCGTTGATGCAAAATATCTAAACGCGTCAGAACCGTATTTCTCAACGTACTCTATCGGGTCAATAACATTTCCTTTTGATTTGTGCATCGCCTTCCCCTTCGGATCAAGGACCATTCCGTTTACCATCGCGCTCTTCCACGGAATTTTTTTGAAGTGGTGCAGTGATTTCAGAATTGTGTAAAACGCCCAGGTCCTGATGATTTCATACCCCTGCGGCCGCAGGTCAAACGGCACGCTGTCCTTTGAAAACCCGCAGTTAATCTGCGGCGTGAGCGATGAGGTCATCCACGTATCGAACACATCTGTTTCTGGCTCCCAGTCGCGGGCGCCGCACTTACAATTTTTCTCAGGCGTTTTTGTTGACGGGTCGAGCGGCAACTCTGCAACATCAGCAACTATCTCAGAGTCGCAGACTTTGCAGTACCAAACCGGAATCGGAACTCCATAATGTCTTTGGCGTGAAATTACCCAGTCCATCGACAGGTTGTTGACCCAGTCTTCTAATCTTTTGAAGTGGTACTCTGGAATCCAGCGCACTTTTTTCCCGAACTCCAATATATCCTTCTTGAATTCAATAGCTTTAATCGCCCACTGCTTTGTGATTATGAACTCAACTGGCTTGTGGCAGCGCCAGCATATACCAACATTCTGCTCTAGCTCCTTTTGCTCTTTCAAAATTCCAGCAGCTTTCAAGTCTTCAATAACTTTTTCCTTGGCCCGCACAAGTGAGAGTTCTGCATACTTGCCTGCCTCTCCGTTCAGCAATCCGTTTCTCGCGATAATAATTTTTGTCTGCAGTTTGTGCTTTCGCCACCACTCAATGTCTGTCTTGTCGCCGAAGGTGCAAATCATAACCATGCCGGTGCCGAATTGCGGGTCGACTTTTTCATCAGACATTATTTTGACTTCTTGGCCGAATAACGGAACAATTGCTTTTTTGGTTAGGAATTTTTTATATCGCTTGTCGTCGGGGTGAACGAAGATTCCCACGCAGGCCGGCAACATCTCCGGGCGGGTTGTTGCTATTTGTATCGTTCCGCCGTCTTTGAGTGCGAAGTCGATAAAATTTAGTTTTGTGTTTCTTTGCTCGTCTTCCACATCTGCCTGGCTCAGCGCGGTCTGGCAGTCCACGCAGAACAGGCCTGGCTCCTCTGTTCGGTAAACAAGTTTCTTTTTGTGCAAGTCAAGGAAGGACTGCTGTGAAACCTCGATCGCCTTATCGGAGATTGTAGAGTAAAACAAATTCCAGTCATAGCTGTGCCCGAGCTTCACAAAGCTTTCCTTCGCGGTTTTTTCCAGCTCTTCGGTTTCGTGCCGGCACATATCAATAAACTTTTGCCGCGGAACATCAGAGCTGCGGATTCCATATTTTTTCTCTACAAAGCGCTCGGTCGGGTGGCCGTTGTCATCAAATCCGATCGGGAAGAAGACGTTGAAGCCTTTCATCCGTTTGTATCGCGCAATAAATTCAAAGCCGGTGTATGAAACCCCATGCCCCATGTGCAGGCTGCCGGAGATGTACGGCGGTGGCGTGTCAATTGAGAATGTTTTTTTCTTTGATTTAGCATCAAACTTGTAAATCTGGTTGGCTAGCCAGAACTTCTGCCACCTTTGCTCGATTTCCTTAAAATCTGGTTTTTGTGACAATGCCATTTTATTTTTGCTCCGAGCAAAGACTATCAAGTTCTATCAGGAATTTGATTTGCTTTTGTTCGATTGTCTTAAAGTCTGGTTTGGGTGCTAGCGTCATGTAACAACAAATGCTAAGAAGTTTAAAAGATTAGCGTTCACTTCACAACCAATATCCCTTCAATCTTCGGATGCTCTGCCCCGAAGATGCCCTGCTCGCAGGTCTTGCACCAGATTTTGAAAGTGCCGGCCTTGGTTGTATCAAACTCAATTACAGCCGGCGTGTTCTTGTCCTCTGTCAGGACTGCTTGGTTGATCGCGTATTCGTCTATCGTGATGCCGTGGTTATGCCTCGATGTGCCGACAGCAGTGCTGGCCAGGAGTTTCACGTGGTCGCCCTTGTTCACGGTGATTGTTTCTGGGATGTAGCCGGTGTGCTGTATCTCAACATGAATTGTCTTAGTCCCCCCACCAAGGCTTTCGCCTGGGCTGGAGACTGAAGACTGTGAACTTTTTGAAGAATAGCCAGCGCAGCCGCTGACTAAGATTACTGCAAGAACTAATCCCACAATTAATAATTTATTATCCATCTTGCGCCCCTAATAGCTTATCTGCCATCTTAATATTTTTGGAAAAATCCTTTATCTGGTCGGTCCTACCGCTCACAATCATGGAGTAGAGCTGTTTTATCGCATCCGATTTCGGAGCGGCGTTTGGATAGCTTTGCGGAGCAAAGTCCGCAGAGCTATGCTCTGCGTTAGGCTTATCTTCTGGCTGCGCCGGCAGAGAATTCCCATTTGTTGCTTGCATTGTAATATCTTTCCCACAGTGCGGGCATAATGCGGCCATACGACTTTGATAGGCGAGAGATTTATATAGCTTTCTATTCTGTGGGGAAAGTTAAGGCTTTTGCCCACAATTCATTTTGGTCTGGATCTGGTTTATTAAGGCGTTCCCTAAGTGTCCGTACTTCTTCATCTGTTGGCTCGCGACCGCGATTATCTCTTATTGCACCTCTGGCATACCAGTCATATTCATCAACTAATGTGTGGCCAGATGCTTTTAGCCGCGCCACCAAGTCTGTTTTTTGGTGCGCTTGCCAACCTTCAAATCGGATTGCTCGATGAAACCGAAGGGCTCCGTGAGATACATCAACCAAAAGAAAAACCGCGCATGCATGCGGAATATTTGCTGTCGCCCAGGCCACTATTCCTTCGGCTTGTTGTGGTGTGCGCACATAGGTCTCAGCACCCAAGCGAATATGTTCCCTTTGTGCATCTATAATGCTGCGCGCTTTTGAACAGCGCCGTAGTTCATAAATATCCCTACTCTTAACGTCAAAGTTACCGTCACCCAAGGTTATTCCGTTTTCCAATAATCCAAAATACAAAATGAGTCTTGCGTGCGGATCCATAAAATCAGCTACAGTAGCTCATTTATAAATTTAATTAGATAGGTAACAATAGTTAGGGCAAACCCTTATATCGCAAACGCATCCGGCATTTGCGGAATAATCGTTTCTTTTAGAAACGTTTATAAACCCCCATCTTGCCATTTTTACTAGTATTAGTAGTAGAAGAGTAGTCGAAAGATGAGTTCTAAGCCTAATACAAAATTGAAAGGAGAGTAGAATATGGCATTCCAAGGAAGAGGCCCAAGGTCATTCGGCGGCCCAAGAGAGATGCACCCAGCAAAATGCTCTGATTGCGGCAACGACTGCGAAGTACCGTTCAAGCCAGCAGAAGGCAAACCGGTGTACTGCAGAGACTGCTTCGCTAAGAGACGACCTGCATAGGCAAGAGTTAGTTAGCTAATTTATTTTAGCTGTTTATTTTTTATTTTTCATAGAAAATCTTTATATACCCAGCTGCTTCTCCTGGTTATGAGAACCCGCGATCTGGGATTTCTGTTGTTCGGCCTCGGGATTTTTGTAGCGGTTTTAGTAGTGTCATTCTTCTTCAGCACGAACGCGGCAATGTCTGCGAGCGGCTGTCCACTGGAGGCAGGCGGTATCCCTTGTGCAGCCCATCAAGCCCTGCCGTACCAAACCGCGTTTGGCTGGATTGCTGCTGGCCTGATCTCGGTGGTCGGCCTGATTCTGATAATTCAAGATAAGCAAATCGTGCAGGAAAAAAAAGTAGAGGCACAATCATCCGCGGACGCGGCGGTGATGAAAGTACTCACCGATGATGAGAAAAAAATCATAGAGGCTGTCCAGAAAGAGCAGGGCATCACGCAGTCTACGCTAAGGTTCAAGACAGATTTTTCAAAGGCAAAGCTGTCCGAGCTGCTCAGT
>CAZUEL010000015.1:0-20682 GCA_964619325.1 Candidatus Woesearchaeota archaeon
AAGGCAAAGGAAGCAAACGTCGGATTTAACTATTAACTCCTATAAAGAAATCCTTAAAAATCGAATTATTCTCAGTTTCCACATGAGGTCAGTGGCCATCGGGGCAGTTGGGGTAATTATAATAATTGCTGTCGGCCTATCGATTTTTTTAATGACTAGGGCAGAACCGGCCGATGAAAAGCTGGCCTGCAGTCACGACTCAGATTGTGTGCCTGCCGGCTGCTGCCACTCGAAATCCACAGTCAACAGGAACTTTGCTCCAGACTGCTCAGACATGTTTTGTACTGCAGTCTGCGAGCCAGACACGATGGACTGCGGGCAGGCAAGGCCTAAATGTGTAGTTGGAAGGTGTGGGGTGGGCGCAAATGAACCAAAACGCTAAACGCATAATATTAGTCACAATGCTAACTTTGTTCTGCGTGGTAACTTTTGCAGCCGCCGAAAAATACAGCGCAGCCAGACATGAGTTTGAAGGCCAGCTGACAACCACCGCAGAGATAAAGGCAAATGAAAGCTACGTCGATGTTATAGTTACCACAGCTGATGCAAGCTCACTGGAAAATTACGGCGAGATTGTTGAAAAAATTGGACAGAATGGGTATGCGATGCGCATGTCTGAGCTGGATTATGCTGCCGCAAAAGCAAACCCACTTTATGAAGTTGAGCCAGGCCTGCCAGTGCATGCATTTCTTAATGACTCCGTCAAACTGATTAATCTTACGCGCGTCTGGCCGGGACGGCTCGACAACACAAATATAACTGGCGCAGGCCAGACAATATGCATACTTGATACGGGAATAAATTACACACATGCAGACCTTGGCGGATGCTTCGGCCCGAACTGCAAGGTGGTGGCCGGCTTCGACATCGCGAACAATGATGATGATCCGTACGATGACCAAGGACACGGCACGCATGTTGCCGGAATCGCGGCGGCAAATGGAACTTCACTAAAAGGTGCCGCGCCGGACGCAAGACTTGTTTCCGTTAAAGTGCTTGACTCTACTGGTTCTGGAACAACGCCAGATATTGCGGATGGAATTAACTGGTGCGTTGGAAATGCCAGCAAATATAATATATCCGTAATTAGCATGAGCCTCGGCACCGGCACGGTTTACAAATATGGGTGTGACAACGAGACTGCAAGCCTCGGTGCAATGATAGACGCTGTCAACAACGCAACAGCCGCAAACATCAGCGTGCTGGCCGCAACTGGCAATGACTTCCTAATAAACGCAGTCTCAGCGCCGGCCTGCTTGGCGAATGTAACAGCAATCGGCGCGACAGACAAAAATAACAGCATCGCAATCTACTCAAATCTTGCAGGGCTTGTGGACTTACTTGCACCTGGGACTAACATAAATTCAACGGATTACAAGGGAAGCTATTCCAGGAAGAGCGGAACATCAATGGCAACACCACTTGTGGCTGGCTCGTTCGCACTTGCCCGGCAGGTTTACAAAACAAAATTCAATATAGACCCGTTGCCAGCAAACATTACCGAACGATTCAATCGGACGGGAGTACAAAACATAACTGATATTTCTGGTTTCAATTACACAAAGATAGATGTGCTAGGCGCGCTCAGCACATTTGATGTGGCTAATCCGCAGTGGGCGCTCAACTCACCTACAAACAACTCTGAATTAAATCGAAGCACTGCAATCAGTCTTAGCCTGACAGATGACATTGGATTTTACTATGGCATTTATTCGCGAAACGGAACCACAAATGCTTCAATCCCGCAGAGCGGACAGATAAACACAACGGGCTGGCCTGCTGGAAACCAGACAGTGGAAATCTACTTCTGGGACATATTTGACAAGTACAACACAACGGCATTAAGATTTGGTGTGCTAAACAACGCGCCGACATTGTCGAATGTTGCCTTAAGTCCGGCGAGCGCAACAAAGAACAACAATCTGACGTGTAGCTACACATACTCTGACGCAAATAGTGATGCCGAGTGGAAGAACGCAACAGTAATTAAATGGTACCTAAATAGCACAATAAATTCCACGTTTGAAAATCAAAGTACACTAAATGCAACATTTGTTACAAAATTACAGCAATGGAACTGCGAAGTCACTACGTTTGACGGCACTGACTTCAGCGCCGCGGTGAACTCAACCGCATTAGCAATAAGCGATATCGCTCCTGTTGCAGGAGTTATCTACCCGAACACGACCGCAAAGGTTTCCGGAATCATTCAGCTAAATGTCAGCGCGACTGACGAAGATGGGCAGGCCGACATAAAGAACGTGAGCTTTTACTACACAAATACATCCACTTGGAATTTCATCGGCAGCAACGCAACCGCAATGGGCCAAAACTACCTGCTGTATTGGAATACTTCAAACATCGGCGATGGTGCTGGCTACCAGATACAGGCGAGTGTTTCAGACGGTGTCAACACAACAAATGCAACATCCGCAATCAGTTTCATAATTAACAACATAAATGAAAACCCCACAATCAAAGTAACTGCACCAAACGGCGGCGAATCATGGGGCGGTACAAAAACAATAACCTGGACTGCATCCGATCCAGATAACGAAACACTAACCGCTGTACTTTACTACAGCAAAAACTCAGGTGTTAACTGGACGCAGATTGCAACTGGCGAGGCGAACGACGGCAGTTATGATTGGGATACAAAAACAGTTGGAAACGCAAACAGTTATAGGATAAATGTTTCTGTGGCAGACAGCGGTTCGCTGTCACTCTCGGATATATCTGACTCTGATTTCACGGTAAGCAACTCAGAGAGCGGTAGTGGTAGCGGAAGCAGTGGTGGCACGACTAGTGGTGGTGATACTGGGACTTCTGCAGGCGGCGGTGGGGCAGGCCTCGGTGGGAATCAGGCTGGCTCGACATACGCCACAGTTACCGCAGGCCAACTGCTGACACTCGATGTATCTAAAGACCTTGCGATAACAAATGTTGAACTCACATCAAAAGCCGCGGCGACAAATGTCAAGCTTCAGGTAGAGAAGTTTGATGAACAGCCGAGCTCGCTGTCCAGTCCGATAGGTGTAGCTTACAAATTCGCGGAGATAAAAGCTGCAAACCTGCCATCAGATGCCTTTGACTCAGTAACAATAAAATTCAAAGTGCCAAAAGCATGGATAATAGATAATAAGATTGACGAAAGCACGATAGCACTGCAGCATTACTCTGGAGGCTGGCAAGCGCTTTCCACAACGCAGTCTGGCGAGGATTCCGACAATCTGAGATTTACTGCAACCTCTCCGAGCTTATCGTTCTTCGCGATCACTGGCAAGAAGATTCTGACGGAGGAGATTCCGATAACTACGGAAAGTTTGAATGAGACAAACGCAACTGGAGCTGGTGTGAGTGGGCTGGCCACTGGTCTATCAACTCTGAAACTGCCTAAGTTAGATTTGACTGGATTTACTTCCGCAATCTCTAACCGGACATATTTCTTGCCGAATGGTTTATGGGTTTTGGTTGGTGTGCTCGCACTTGTACTTGTGTTTTATGGCGTTGCCGCTGCTAGACGACCGCGCACCCCGAAAGATGTATTCAAACAAGATGTTTATAAAAAATACGGGCACGAAGTAAAAGCTGCGCGTTCCGGCAGGGCAGGCGCACAGAAAATATTTGGCAAGCTACTGAAGTGGGCATTTACTGATACAAAGAAAGCTAAGGAGTTTGAGGTCCAACAGAAAATAAAAGAAGCAAAGGAGAAAGAGAGACCGGACTTCGGGTTCTAATCTAGTCAGTCCACCCGAGTATAATCACTACCAAACCAATCAGTGCTACAACCGGCCCGATTACTCCCTTGAAGACCAGCGCGAACTCGCCCCAGAAGTACCAGAGCAGGAACAGGCCGATCAGGCCAATTATTATTCCCACTAAAATCTTCAGGCCTTTCATGACTGCATGGCCTGCTGTTCTTTCTTCGGTTACTGTAACTGTTGGTGTTGCTGAAGTTTCTGACATTGTGTCACCTGTTTTTTCAGTTGCCTTGGGCGCTGCCTTTTTAACCATTATTTATCACCACTCAGAGTAACAAATTTTAGGATAGAAACCAATAAAAGGATTTCTGCGGTGCGGAATATATTCAGAATTATATCGATTTATATTTGTCTGTTTATTGCACTTTGTAAATGTCATACGCAGGGTCTTCTGATAAAACTAAGCGTAAATCAAATGGTACTGCTCCGTCAGGAATATGCGCATGTATAATTGTTGCTAATTTATCTGCTTGGGCATCAAGGTGAATAAGGCCGACGGGCTCGCGTTCATCAGTCGATGGCCGCGGGGCGCCCTGCCGTATTATTTCTATGAAAACGGCGCCTACATGACCGGCAGGCCTGCTGAACCGTATTTCCACTGGCCTGGGGTCCATCGAAGCAAGCATGCGCATTTCCGGACCCAATAATTCTTGACTTGGATGTGCAATCGCACTTCTGAGAACATAGCCTGCTTGTTCTTTTTCCATGAATTTCCGTATCATGCGGGGTTTAAATTACTTATTCAAAAAGCTTATAAAGCAATTATTTGGAGGAATAGTAATCCAATGTCTCTTTGCGAGGAAGGATTAGTATGGGATATTTAAAATACGTCAGTAAGTTATGGGAGAAGCCTAAACAGAATTTTGGCGCCGAGAATTGGAGAAACTTTTTAGCTAAGTTGCGCGAAGAATCAATGGTTGTCCGACTGGAGCATCCTACGAGACCTGACCGCGCACGCGCTTTAGGATACAAAGCGAAGCAGGGAATTTTTGTCGCCCGCGTCCGCGTAACACGCGGCGGCTCAAAAAGACCAAAGCCGCGCCACGGAAGAAAACCATCAAACTACGGCCGATTTATAACAAGAATAAAATCTGACAAGTGGATTGCCGAGGAGAGGGCAGGCCGCGATTACAGGAACTGCGAGGTCATCAACTCATACTGGGTGGCACAGGACGGCAGATATAAGTGGTTTGAGGTCATATTAGTCAACAGGGAGCTTGGGGCAAGGTACCCGGACTACCGCTGGGTTGCAATGCCAGCCAACCGGGGCCGCGTGTTTAGAGGCCTAACTTCTGCTGGCAGGCATGCAAGGCTGAAGCCGGACCATAATGCAGCTGAGAAGCAGAAGACTAAGCTAAGACATTAAATTTAATTCTGCATATTCCGCAAGTCTTAAATAATTTTAGTGTTTGGTAAGCCCATGGATTTAGTAAATAAGCCCAAACTTCTGCGGCGAATGCACGAGTTAGCGGATGTCGGTGACGACCCACGCCACACGCTAGATATGTTTTTGACAGGCATCTCGGGCGTTGAGTTAGTGCCAACTACGCGCGAACCCTTCGCCCAATATTTAGAAACTATGATCGAACAGCAAGCAAAAGTAATCAGGGCGCGCTTGGGGTGGGCAACAGTAAATTCGGCGGTCATAACATATCCACATAGAGCAGAATTAACCGGAGATGGCACTCTGCGCCTGCCCTTTTTTACAATGCCTTACACCCGTGTGCTCGCCAACCGCGAATTAAGGCAACGAGGCGAGCGAGTTCCAGCAACCGAAGTTGCAATCGGCGCCTACAGTATTCCAATAGTTAAATTTATTGATGGAAGTCGCTGGGCGATTTATGCTATAAGGCCAACCGCCCTGCCGTACATCGCTGGTGCAATTCAAGGCGCGGCGACTGGCCAGCTTATTGAAAGCGATTTGAAAGCTAAGCAACCTCTCCATGCAAGACTAGCAGATAATTGCCAGCGTTTTGCGAATTTAGACCCAACTAGTATGCGTAAATTAACCTTACTAAGCTTCGATGGTAGTAAGAATTACTGGAATGATTCACAGGCAACATTTACATTTACCGCCAAGCCAATTGTGGGTGTTGAGCCAATTGCACACAATAGCTTAGATGCACTTGCGCGCGTAGCAGGTGGGTATTATAAATTAGATATGCCAAGGCCTACGCATGCGGTTAGGGAATTTGGGCCCATCTTAGACCTAGGCAAGCCACAAAGTAAAAACCATCGTGTGATCGGCATACCTACAACAAGCCTAGAAACATTTTTCCAGATTGGGGGCCAACACCTAATGGCATCATACACACCAGTACAAACTGCGCGATTAATGTTAGAGGCAGATCGTAACCCAAGAGTACGAGGCATACTTTATTCTACGTAATTTTATAAACTCCAAGTTTGTTTTGGATTTATGTTTGATATACTCGTCCCAGCCGGCAGTGAGAAGGAGTTGCTAGCCCGGGCTTCTGAGCTAGGGATTACACACGCAGTGCTTTTGTACAAAAATGTTGGCGAGATAAAAGCCAAAAAGAGTGACTTGAGTCACATATATAAATCTATATACGCAAGCGAAACTGCTGTTTCGCTGCGCGCAGCCGAATCGCGGTTCGGCTTGCGTATTCACGTTGGTTTGTTATTGGTACCAAAATCCCTGAAAGAAGCAAAAAATATTAATGAGAAAACATACCTAGATGCTGACCTGATTGCTGCGACTTCGCAGGATGAGAGAATAATTCGGGCGCTATGCGAAAATCCGATGGTGGATGTTGTGTTTGGCGCTGCAACTTCGTTTGGCAAGGACGCACTTGATTATCGGCGCTCCGGAATGAACGCGATACTTGCCAACCTAATGAAAGAGAACAAGCAAAGTTACGCGATTTCATTTGCAAACATACTAAATGAAACTGGAACTAAGCGCGCAAAATTATTGGGGCGGGAGATGCAGAATATTAAATTAACTCGCCGGAAAGTCCTGCTAATAATTGCCTCCTTCGCGACAAAGCCCGAGGAGCTGCGCCTGCCAGAAAATCTGGCTGCAGTCTTGCGGATTTTGGGGGCAAGCTACCCACAATCAAAAGCTGCTACATCGACGGCGATTGAGAATATACTCAAGCGAAAGGAGCTTCGCCGCTCGAAGGAGTGGGTGCGGCAGGGTGTGCGTATTGTTCCTTAATTTTTGGAAAAGTGGCATATAGTTCAGATAATGCTTTGCCCACATGCGGTATATGCGAGTGCCTTAAAAGTACTGGCACGTGTGGGGCTGCCTGAGTCGGCACATATGTTTCACTGTAAAACCCAATAAGTGTCTCTGCGCTTTTCTTAAAGTCACCGTCTGGGGCACGTTCCTGCTCAGCTAGCATTCGTTCTCTAGAACCCACAGCATTATTGGCCCAGTCTACTGCGCTTAGAAGCGCCTCGAGGTCGTCATCTGAAATTTCTGGCATATTTCCTCTTCAACCATAACTAATAAAAAGGTTGCTATTGAACAAACTTTGACGTAGGTTTTTTAATAGTGTGCAGATATGCCATATCACTCGTTAGAATCCTTGCGGAACGGGCCTCAGGCAATTTAAGAATCTCATCGCCTAAATCTACCGCAGTTCCAACTAAACCAACGAATGGCAGTTCTAATGATTGCTCTAGCAATTGGCGCGAGCTCTGGCCTAAAATTTGCGAGTGCTCTGCAAGCCTGCGGACTGCATGAATAAATGGTCCTGGTGTAAGGTAAACTGCGGCCGCGGCGATTAAGCTATCGTACGCTTTCGCTGCCCCAACTACATTTGACTCAAATGCATCCGCAATAAAATCCGCAGTTTTTCCAAGCATGATGTTACTATTTGATACAATCAGATGATGGACAATACCGCGCCCTAACGTTTCAGTGGTTGGTGCATTAAAACTCTCATGTAATAAGCTTGCTAAATTACCTAGCTGCTCGCTTTTAAGGCGCGGCATTATGCTGCCTACGCGATGAGCAGTACAATAAACATCTGATGGTTTCATATACGTACTTTCTGCACGGCTCAGAACGTGCCTCCATAACATTCCGTAAACTCTGTCTGTATCTGAGTTAACGTTTTCAACGCCAAAGACCTCGTTCGCCACACCAATCAATCCTCTCGCAAGTAACCGGTCTTCGGTCAAAAAAAACAACCGAACTCCAGCGTTATACATCGCAACTGCGAAGGTTTGCGGCCGTGATCGCAATGATGCGTCCTCCACAAGCCAAAAATTCCCAGTAACATTCATCTTAGTATGTCCTAACTGACGGATTTTTGACATTAAACCATCGAGAGCGAAAACTTCATCCCTATCTGAGTAATCATCTTTTTGTGAAATGTGCAGTCTTACTTGTTGCAAGGCCGGTTGTTCTGTCTGTGCCATTAATGAGCAGACTTAGCGTTATTTAAAAATCTTCCTATTACTTACTTAACAGGGATGAAAAGCCACAAGTCTTATAAACCTATATTGCACTATTGTATTGCTATCCTTACCTCCGGTTTGGGTAGCGCAGCACGACGACCCATGTTGTCGTGCGGGGTGGTGGGTACATTACCTCCTTAAGTGGCCACATTGTTAGCAATATCAAGGTGGCCTTGGGAACAGTGGAACGCGATTTTTATCGTCAGTGGCCAGCCCACCATCCACCTAACTATCTATTCTAATTGCGAAAACAATTTATACCCTAACCGCCCACTAACATCATGACAAAGGATAGCAGGATATTCATCCGCGACAACGCGCGGGACTTCGTAGCTACGCTTGTGAAGAAAGCAAGCGAGAAGGAGGAGCCAGCCACACCCAGCTTCAACGACCAAGACCCACAGAGGATTACCGAGCTGACAAATAAGTTGAAGGAAAAGTATTCTGGGAAGAAAAATTGAGTAAATAAAGCATTATAAACTGATTTTTGAAGCGTAACTCATGGACAAAAAATCTGACCTGCTGGCTTGCCTCGCACGGTTACAGTTTTCGGGCAAAGACGGAGTTTATGCATTGGAATTAAAGGCTGGCCTTGGCATAAGTGTTATAGCTGACGAATTGGGTTATGTAATTATGCCACTAATTGATATGCCAAAACTGCTCGCACCAACTGGCAGAACTTTGGATGATATTGCGGAAGGACCAGCAGATAAATTTAATTGGAAAACACATGTAATAACTTCGAATGATTTTAACCTAGAAAAATTTATTGAAAATTTAAGCGTGGTTAAAAATTATTTGAAGGGCGTTGCAGAATTTTACGCTTAAACTTTGATTGTATCTCCGATTTTAGGCGCAACCGTTTCTATGCCAAACCGGCCTTTCATCTCCGTTGCAAACTTATCGCAGTACTCGCCGTGTATCATCACGACTTTCTTTGGGCGCAGCTTTTGTATGAACTTGATAAGCTCGTTGCGGTCTGCATGGCTTGAGAAGCTGAGCGAGTGGATTTTCATTTTCACTTTGAAGTCGATCGCGCCAACAATGTACCTGCCAGTGTCCAGCATATACCTGCCCGCAGTCTTCGGGATCTGGTAGCCGGTAAACATAACCGCGCTTTTCTCATCTGCATAAAGATTTTTCATGTAGTGCACGATTGGCCCGCCTTCCATCGCACCGCCGGTTGTGACTATGACACAGGGCTCTTTCATCGCGTTGTTCCTCTCCTGATTTTCATACAAGGGTATTGCCATTTCCACCGCAGATTTTAATTTTTTGAAATCACGAGTGTACTCTGGATATTTTAGTGTGATCTCTGTTGCCGCCTTTGCCATTCCATCAAGATAAATTGGGAAGTCTGCACCAAATTGTTCTAAAATCATTAAAATCTCCGGCGCCCTTGACGCAAATGAGGGCAGCAGCACCTTGCCGCCAGACTCAATAGTCTCACGGATTATGCCCCATAATTTTTTTTCCTCTTCCTTTCTGTCCGGCTGTTCCCTTGCAGAATATGTGCTCTCCATTATGAGTACATCCGCACCTTCAGCTTGGATGCGAGCCCCCGACGTTAACTTAGTCGGATCGAGCTTGAAATCGCCTGTGTAGAGAATTTTCCTGCCCTCTGTTTTCAGCAAGAACATCGCTGAGCCAGGGATGTGGCCGGCATCCCAAATATCCATCTTGGTGTGCTGGTCTAATCGTATTTCATCATCGTAGCTAACCTTTGTATAATCACGGACCATGCTCAGTATATCTGCTGGCTGGAAGTGTGGATTGCGCTCCTTGATTTTCGCGACCTTGATCGCATCATGCAAGAGCAATTGGGAAAAATCCAGCGTGGGCGGCGTCATGTGCATCTTAGCCCGCGTTCGCTTGTGCAGCACAGGGGCTGAGCCTAAGTGATCGAGATGGCCATGCGTGATAAAGCAGGCATCCACATTTGTCTTCGGCATCTGCGGCAGGCCGCCATCCTCCACGTGCAGGCCGGCATCAAATGTAATTTTCTTTGTTTTGGTCTCTACTAAAAAAGAATTTCGCCCTACTTCGTGGCCCCCTCCGAGACATGTTATTTTCATTCTGAACAAAATTATGCTTTCCTCTTAATTTGTTTTTCTTGTGTTTGCGGTGGTTGTTGCGCAACCACATTCACGCCAAGCTTTTGCAGCGCCTCAAGGTGTGCCTTCAGCAATGCATCAACTACATTTATTACTTTGACCATCTCTTCCCGTTCTTTCAGAAGCGTTGTGACGGAGCCCTTGTGGAAGCCGATTTGCTCATCCTTTGATATTGTCGCAGAAGCTTGTGTTTCTTTTGCCATGTTTATCAAAATTCATTTATTTTTAAGGTTTAAAAAGATATTTGAACACACATATAAATCTATATATGTACTAAAATTTAAAAACCATTACATTTTGACGCTGCTGAAATGCTACCTAACTGGAGTTCAGACGTGATGAGTCGGCGCTGGCCTTACCTTAATTGGGACGCGCCGCTGGGGGATGAAGAGGATGGCTGCGATTGCGCATCAACCACGCTACAAGGTGGGCTAGAACTCCGGCTGATGGGCATGCCTGCCAAACAGATGCTACTACTTTGCCTTCGAATAGCGAAGGCCGCTGTCCAAGAGCTGTTGCAATCGCAAGGTATCTACCTAACAATGGCGAGCCTACACCATCACACGAAGAGCTATTGTATGTGGCTGGCCAAAAGTATCTGGAGCTCTACTCGGATAGTATCAAAAGATTGGACGGGCTCAAACAAAATTATAAAAACCCGCGAGTTGCGGGATGAACGAACTAAAATAAATTGATGCTGCGCGGTTAAAATGTTTCGGCAGGTGCGCCTACATAAACCTTAAATAGGTTTCTGATTTCAAACGTTGGGTGTGGGAGCATGTTCCAGCGCGTCGTTAGATTTCTTGTTGGCGTAAAAATGCGCATACAGCGCTCTACCTCGTGGCTCACTTTATTTAACTCAGCGATGATATTTTTCTTGTTCCTTTCGAAGCTAAAGGAATTCGGCTACAACATAGACATTGGAAACATGTTCATTCCACTGCTCGTCGTGAGCTTCGTCGTCCTCGTACTACTGGGTTACATGGAAGACAAACTTGGCTTCTGGAGGATGGAACTAAAACAGATCAGCGAGCGCAATCCCCACTACATAGAAACAATGGAGAGATTAAATAAGATAGAAAAACGGTTGGATGAGCTTGCCACCAATATGGAAAGCAATGGCCGGCACAGTATAAGATGATCTCATACAAAAACATACTTGGCAGCGTTAACAAAACACGGCGATTAGAATTTAACAAGCGATTGAATAGCGAGCAAATCTGCGCAGATTTACTAAAAAATGAATCTGGTTCTGTACTAGATTATGGCTGCGGGCCGATGGACATCAAAAACTGGCTCCCACACACCATAAGATATGTGCCATACGATCCGGACATAAACCGGCCAGAGGCAGTGCACACCTTGCCGAAAGACAAATTTGACTGGGTTATATGCAACCAAGTCGTAGAACACCTAACCATCAAAGAGATAGAGGAGTTTCTAAATTATTGTACAGGCCATACAAGCAATATTATGATATCTACGATGAACATAAACCACCTCAATTGGTATGATTTTCACACGCAGGTCACACACATGACACCTTTGTATTGGAAACACTTTATCTCATTCGTAGAAGGCTTTGGTTTCAAGGTCGAACGAACTATATTTGCAATGCCATTCAAAAATCCACTAAAAGTTTTACTTTGCAGACTATTTGGGAGTCTTCCATATAATGAATACTTAATTGTAATAAAAAATGAAACTAGTAAAAATTAAAAAAACGTGGTATTAATTAATACCACTTCTTTTTGTTCCTGCCTTTCATCGCCAAGCCGACAACCACTGCAATCACTATGATTGCAACGATTACCCACATCGCTGTGTTACTGCCACCAGTTGCGGGTGATGTTACCGTTCTTGCTGGTTTGTTACCCGCCGCGGGCGTTGTAGACGTTTCGGTTGCCGGTATTGTCGCTGCTGACCCTGCCTTTGTCTGTGCAGTTATAGCGAACGTGCTAAATCCAGGCGTTGTTGCTTCATATGTGTACGTTGTATCTGTCTCGCCAGTGTAGCTTGTTGATAACACTTGCCAGCTGCTGCCATCCCACCTTTGTAGTGCAACTGTGGCCGCATCTGCATTGTTCTCGGTGACCCAGCTCTTATCGACGACAAACTTCACCTTTGCAGACGAAATTGCGCTTGTCGGTGCATTTGTCAATTTCAATTCGATGTACCTATACGCTGTGCCAGCCGGTGCCGCAGCTATGTCCGCAGGTTTATCTGCCAGCTTATTAACTTCCAACTTGACATTATTCGCATTCTCACTTAACGTGTACTCAACTTGTGTAACACCAATTTCAGACTTGGTCACATCATTTGTAACCGGCGCTTGTGCAGTCACTGTCGTCGAAACGAACGACTGCGATGTTCCACCAGTTGCTCCGCCACCGCCTCCGCCCGAACCGCCACTACCACCACTGGTTGTTGCACCAGTTGTTCCAGCTACCCTAGCTGACAGTAGATTCGCGGCTCCACCAGAGAAGTGCGGCAATCTTATCCACACCATATTCTCTGTGGCGTTTACATAACAGGCGTGGTTAGCTGCACCGCTGTCCGCGCTGCAAATCACTCCGCCTAGTGTATCGTTGCTGATTATGCTCAGGTTCCAATCTGTAAATCTGGTGGAATTGAACGCTGCACTGTTGCTAATTGGCGTGCCGTTTGTACTTACATTCCATACCACATTCCAATTCTCATCATATAGTGTTGGTATGCTCACATTCACAGCCTCACGCTCGTCAACGTCGGTGTTTTCTGTATATGGTATGCCCACGTATACTTCATCATAGACATCAGGCGCCAGGCTACCAATTCTCCATAACTTATTTGTACGGGCTGTGCTTGAATAACTTAACGCAGCTGTGTCTGTTTGCGGTTCTGGCAACGCTGATGACCAAACATCAACGCCCCGGAAGTGTATGTTGAAGCCGTCGCTCATCCTTACTCTGACGCTTACCTTATTACCAAATAGCATCGTCCTAAATGGATTTATTTGCGACGGGTCATTTCCGGACAGTAATGTGCAACCATCTGGTATGAGTGTTGTTATCTGGTCGCAAGTACTGTTGAAACCTACCACTGATATTCTTGCACTTTCTTGATATGCGCCACCGACCATTCCATTGAACTCACCGCCAGTCGGTACACTTGGCCTGAACGGCGCCAAAGTCAGATTGATTGACGCATTCGCCGCCAGATTGGCTGGCGTTAACAGGAATTCTCTTGGCGCATACCTTGGGTTGAACACCTTCACTCTTGCACTATTATTTACAGGGAATGTAAATGCTGCAAGGCCTGTTGCATCGGTTTCCATTATGAACTTCGCGGTGACCATCTGGGCGCCTTCTGTAGTGTTCACGACTAGCCCCGGGCCCTGCGTATTGTTGAACTTCAGTTCTACAACAACGAAGCTAACCCCCGCAACTGTCGCATTTGTATCCGCACCAACCACTTGCAACCAAGTCTGTGATGTATTTGTTGGCAGCGAGTTATCACCATGCAACACACTTGAGTAGTTGCCTGTGAAATTGGTGGATAGTTGCGTTGGTGCGTAGCCCTGTCTCATCGTAAAGTTTATACCTGCAACTGCGGCTGTGCCTACTGTGACGTTTGTCATGCCGATGTAGTTTCCTTGCCACGGCACCAGACCGGCTCCTGTCTTATTCTGGCCCGACGCTACTAATATCCAACTCGTACGCATTGCTAACGATATTGTATAATTATATGACGTGTAGTTCATCGCGCCAATGGTTTTATTTATGGATGGCGAATATGCAATAGTAGTCAATGGGAATCTCAGACGTGCGGCTAGCGGTGCAAACTCATTGCTGATGAACGGTACCGCTGTCAGATTCGTGACATTAATCATTGGCCCGCCCTCACCAGTGTTGGCAGTTGGCGTAAATATATAGCCCGACACATTAACCAATGTTGTTGTGAAGTTCATCGTTACTCCAACCACATAGGTTGCAATATCGTTTGACCTTGCAGTCAGATTAATCGAGCTGTTTGTTGCAGGATTGATTATATCTACTGACCTCGGCGGTGACTCACCAGTTACACTGTAAAATATCACCGTGTAGTTCCTGTCCAGCGGAAGAATCTCCGCAGCTATCTGGCCTGGAGCCATTCCTGGTTTGTTCGTACCCACTATTGTCGATGTCGTCCTATTGTAACTCGAAAACGGCGAATTGACTGTGTGTGTCACGTTGGTCACATTGTTGCTCACTTTTAGATATCTTATTGGCAAACCCTTGACTTTATCTATAATCACATATGCAAAGGACGTACCCTGGGTATTGTTGCTCAACATTGATCCACCGCTACTAAAGTTAGTACTAGTAAAATTGAAGCGGATGTTATTTGTAAAACCTGTGCCATTGTTAGTTGAGAAAATATCCCATATGCTCGCACTTCCGTTACCTGCAGTTCGACCGGCTATCTGGTTGCCTCCGCCCACCTTGGGCACGGAGCCATTGTATCCGCCAATGGTTCCATTTGGCCAAACATAATAAGTTTCATTAACAATAGTATCATTGAATGCAATCATATATAGATTAAGCGCTGGCACGAGCCTTATTGTCTGGCCCTCAAGTGTTGCAAGCCAACCCGCTTTTGTCATCGCTGGCAATGCAGGATTGACGTGCGTGTAGTAGCCGCCATATGCATCTGTGCGGTTATAAACTATGAAAAGATTGTAGAGCGCGGTCGCGCTGTCTGTTATAATAGTCAGATTCGCGAGGCCTGTTGAACTCGACCACGCGGAGACGGAGCCATTAAGATTATCCGCATTCGGCGGTGATTCTAAATAAACGGTAACATTAGCGTACTGGACCGCAGTGCCATTCGGCAACGCGACCGTAAAATTCAAATTCCAAACTGCCTCTGCCGGTACGGCAGCAATTGCAAACAGTGCCAGCAACGACACTGCAACTAAAACTAAATTTTTGTTTGCCATTTTATTATCAACTCTGGTTGCGTGGTTCTCTGCGACTAAAGAATTATCGTGCACCTTGCAACCTCCAATGCAGTTTTAAGGAAAGCCCATTATATATGACTTTAGCATTTCTGGAAAATTACAAAAAAGCGGTTACGATTTGTAAGTGTTGGTTACAATTCGCAATTTGCATATTTTGGGCGGCTCGGCCAGATAAAAGGGCGCGTACTACTAAATAATATAATATATAATACATTGCTGAACCATGGGCTTAAACTCTGGCTTGGCGGGCTGGCACATAAGGTGCTGGGGAAGAAGACAGTACACGCAATACTAAATAAAATAGATTCACGCTGATTCTACAAAGCCCGGAACCTCGCCTGCAAATAGATTAAACGCACCCTGCCGCGTCCTCGTTGTGCCGTTGTAGTCCGTGATTGCAATCGTGCCCTGCAGCTCTTTCGGAAGCTCGCCAGCACTCAAGAAGGCGTAGGTGTTCGGCTGTTTTTTGTCGTTGGCCCGCTGGAATTTATAGCCACCCGTTATTTTTTCTACCGATGTAAACACACCAACCTTGTCGATAATTGTTTTCAGCGCGAAGTAGGATTTTCTTTTGTCTGTCTGTGTGTTTAACGCGGCCAGCTCGGTTTTGCCACCGCCTGTGATACGCCACTTGTCGTAAAAAATTTTCTGTGCGCCCTTGCCAAGTGCGTTTATATATCCTTTGAATAGGTCTTTCGCCTGGGTTTCATCATCCCCTAAATAAGAGGCATCTGTAACCCAGACTGGCTTACCACTATATTTAGTAACTATGTTTCTCATCTCATCGTCACAAGACTGTGTGCACTGGACTGCCGCGATGTCGAATTTTGGCTGCGCGTTGTAAGTATGCATCCAAAAAAATGTGCTTCTGCTGTCGGTGTCAAAAACAGATGCATGCAGGACTTTTGCATCTGGGTCTGCAGCTTTTATTATGTCGTATGTTGTTGTCAGGAAATTTGCGTAATCAACTCCATCACCAGTGAAGTAGAGCTCGCCATGCTCCCTGTCCTGTACTTCGGGCGTGCTTGCAAACTCCCAATATTTTATTGGGTATCTGAGATCTAGCATATCTTTTATTCCATCGCCATCGTATCTTTCCACGAGCGCGGTGATGAATCGGCGGTAATCATCCTCTGAGCACGGCAGGCCTGTCCTCGTTGCAATCTCGGAATACTTTCTGAAATCCAGGGCGGGGTAGCTGCTGCGGCACTCCTGCTGGTCTAGGTCGTTATATGGCCAGATGACTGCCAGGATCGCAAAGCCTGCATCCTCCGACTGGCGCACATACCTGTCTGTTGAATCAAAATTGAAATCTTTGTAGCCAATTGAATTCCAGTTGAACGGGCCAGGGAATGCTCGGTCCCAGCTGACGCCGAAATCATGAATCTCTTCGTAGCCCTGCTTTGCATTTACAAAACCGAAGTGGCTTCGCTCCAGTTCTGGCGGCAAGGTTGATGTGCTAACCTCGCCACTTGGCTTTATTTTTTCTATCTCAGAAACCGAGGGCGGCGTCTCCTCCGGAATTTTCCCTACCGCAGGCTCTGAGATGCCAGAAATCTCTTTTTGTGTTGATGATATTTGCGAGAATTTTGTGCCGATGAAGTAGAACGCTGCAATAAAAACAATTGCCGCGAAAATCAAAATTGCCCATAACTGTTTCTTTCTATGTGCTTCGTGTTGCTCTGTGTGTTGTGCGGGAATTTCGTTAGGCATTTTTCTCCAGCTCACTAAACGCAAAATCGAGCCTGCATAAATAGTTTTTGGTGCTGTGTTGTAGGCACTCCGCAATCAAATCACCCACACAAATATTTAATTTTCTTTAATTGGGGCCCCATGGAATGCTGGTTTCACCTCGCAACGAGGGCAGTACGGAACAGTTTCATAACGGCATTCGCCGGAACCTGAAAGGGGAAACAGACCATCGTGAACAGGGTGAGCAACTTTTGCGGCCAAAACTTCCCCGCCGCATTGAGCACACTCAGGCGTTTGTTTTCCAGGCATATCTTTAATTTTATAAGCAATTGTGCGGTCCCGCCCACGCATATATCTCTGGCCAGATGAATCTTTCGCAAATTCTGGTATGAATGCTGCCCAAGGATTCCGTCCAGCGAACTCCTTCCAAGCTGCATTGACTTTAAAGTCCAATTGCTCGGTTACATTTGGCGCCGGCATGGGAACACAGTATTGCGAACAGCTTAAATAGTTTTTGGTTGCTCACTTAACAACTTCCAACTCAACTATCACTTCCGCGGTTGGCAGGAGCCAGCAGAAAAACCGCTCATAGATTGTTTGCATAGATTTAGAGGAATTAAGAATTGGGTTTAGAATTGGGTTTAAGAAAGTAAATTGTGTTCTTGTAAAATTAAACTTTCTTGATTTTATTTTGAATTTCACGGGTGCGTAGAATGAGTAGTCGCTGAAATAGTCAAACGTGAAAATAGAAAATAATCTTTTGTGGTCAGGGTCTCTCCAGGACACGCCGCAGCTGAAGTGCGGGCCACGGATTTTAATTATTGCGCCTGACTTGCAAATCCTCTTTAGCTCTTTCAAAACATTTGGCAAATCCTGCACGTGTTCCAGCACGTGTGATGCATACACTTCGTCAAATGTGCCGTCCGGGAATGGGTAAGGAAATTTATTTAAGTCAAACACAGAATCAATGCCTGGCAGTTTCAGCCCATCCTGATTAACCCAGCCAGTAAGTATCTCCTGGCCGGCACCAAGATTGAGTTTCATTTCAAATCTGCTGCACCAGCTAACGCAACTTCTATGCCACTTAAACCAGCCTGCCTCTCTGCTAAAGCTCTTTTTTCTTGCGCAATAAAGTTTCGAATGGGCCGGAGGTGGCCTAATTCTGCTTGGTGAATGATTGCTTGCGGGGCGCCGTATTGTTTTAAACGATCCGCAAGAGCTTCGTAGGCTAGCTCCGACGGCGACTGTTCTGCTAGTGGTGGATGAGCCAGCACGTCCGAAGGAAGCGGTTTAGCCAAAAAATAAACAAATGCACCGTTAGATTTAACGCGCCCGTATGTATCGGGCTGTCTGCTGCTGCCGCCGTCCGGGCGTACCAAGAATGTTTCAACTATTGTCATTGGTCTGCCCGTTGCTGTTGCCAACTCTTCCAAAGTTAATTGCTTGCCGGCAAGTGCTGCGTCGATCGCACTTTTTAGCTGCTCATCATCTGCCATGCCAGCGCAGGGATAAATAGTAATTTAAATCTTCCGCTAGCTCTGCAAGATGTGACTGAAAAAGAAATTTGTAATTATTTGCCTGCCTTGACTGCTGGTGCTGCGGGTTGAACTAGTGCTTCCAGTGCACCGCCCAATGTGGCCAGCCTACCTTCTTCTGCACCTAGCTCCGCAGTTCTTGCAGCGTGATCTGCGTTTCTGTACGCTAGAAATCTCCCTGCCCTACCCATTGCATATGCCCGTATACCATCTGCAACTGGCCTGCCTTCAGGATCTCCATCAAGAGCATCTAACAAAGTTGCGTAGCCCGCATTAGATTCACTACTAACATCAACAGGACGTCCGACTGCCGAAGCGGGTGCTGTGCCTTGTACACTTGGCGCCGCGTGTGCTTCTCCACCGCCAGCTTGATAAAATTCTCTTACAGAACCTACATTTGCTCCCACGCATAAATCATCTTTATTTTTTGTCTCTTCCCATCTGCTAACAACGCGACCCACAGCCAGCTCTAAAGAGTCTCCCTTTCTTCCAATGCCAGCATAAACCGCCCTTGCAGCATCTTTGACACTAATCCTTAGCTCTCTTGCCAAGGCGTACACATCTTGTGCGCGAATACGGTTCTTAGTTGATCCGGTTGTTTTATCTGCCATCTCTCTCGCTCCAGTTTCAGGAACGTAAGTTTTAATAATCTTTCGCTCATGCCGTGCTGCTGGCTCGGCGCGGACTGGTTTTTCTTCTGGTGCGCGGACATGAGTTTGTGCGGGTGGCGCTGCTGTGGGTGCGGGTTTTAATGTGGGTGTTGGTGTCCGTGCAGTTTCTGATTCACTTTCTACGCCCGCTTCTTCGAGAGAACGATAAGTGTCCATTATCCACTTCAATGTTTTTGGTTTGGCCAGGCCTTTTTGGAGTTGCTTTTCTGAAATTTCTGGCGGCGAACCTCGCAGCCGCTGTGCCAAGCGATTGGCAGTGCCGGCCGGAATTCCTGCGGCTTCGCAAACTTTATGTACTAAATCTCCACGCGCCTCTGCAGTTTGCAAATGAAGCGCTAATGCCGCAGCGGCGAGCTGCTCGTAAGAAATTTGGTGTGGAACGTATGGTTGTTTTGGTTTAAGTGCTGCAGATGGTGCCGACGTTTCAGCAGGTGCTACGATTGTTTCCAGTGCGGGTCCTTCTGCCGCAGGCAATTCATGTTCTGTTAATTTGGTTGGGCTGGCCTGACGCTGTTTCAAAAATGCATCCACTAAATCTCTATTGCCTTCTTCTGCAATACGTGCACGCGTACGAGACCGATGCCCATCAAAAAAACTTTTAACCGAATTACGTGCGCCGTTAGGAGCATAGCCATTATGCACCACAAACTCCTCTAAAATTTCAGCCTTACGCGCAACAGACATACTCGCCCCAAGACGCACATACAATAGTGCTAGGTCTTCGTCGTGTAATGAAGTTTTTTCAGTGGTTAGACTATCTGGCGCATTCTGAACTAACTCTTGTCTTGGGGCAACATGAGTTCGCGTGGGTGATTCAGTTGCTGGCCCCGCCGTTTCTTTCTGTCCAGTTACGTCTCGATACAATTGTATTAGCCATTCGACAGTCTGTTGGCCACCTTTTGCAATGTGCGCGCCCGCGTGGCCTTTTGCAATTTCGGCAGCACCCTGCCTGCTAAGACGCCGGGCTAATTTTTCTGTGCGCGCCGGGTTTATGCCAGCCAATGGGCCAACCTTCCCCACAAACTGCTCTCTTTTCTGCCTGGTATCAAGCCCGAGCTCTGCTGCGGCGACTACAAAGTGCTCATACGTAATAACACTGCGTGGTGCTGGTGGCATGACAGATTCTTTCCCCATTTTTTCTTCAAGTGTTGTGGCAATTTGGGGCGGCGCAATTATTTTTGGTGGATGTTCAGCTGGCTTTTCTGGAGCAACTAGCTCTGCTGAAGGTGCTAGAGATGGCCGCGTTGGTGCTAGCTCGGGCCTAGGTCTGGCTGGCATCGCCCTGCGTGGCCGCGGCGCTGCCTGCAGTTGCGGTGGGGCGCGGCGTTCTTCTAAATGTCTCTGTGCTACAGCTGGTTCTTCAATTGCCTGTTCTAAATCCAGTCCACGCGCAGCGAAATTCTCTGGGAACATATCTAGTATAAGCTCTCTAAACGCCTGCTGTGTTACCGACTCCCAATCAATCTCAAAGAATGTCGGCAGCACAACCTCTGGCAG